>DATGSB010000162.1:0-8610 GCA_035303045.1 Actinomycetaceae bacterium
CACACCGCCCCCCGAGCCGACCGACTCCCCGCCTCCGACGAGCGGTGCCCCACTCAGCGCGCGCGGGGCACTGCGGTGGGCGGCCGCCCACCCCACGGCTCGCTTCGCCGTCGTGCTCATCGCGCTGGCCCACGCCGTCATGGTCATGGTGATGGTCATGACGCCGGTGCACATGGAGGGCCACGGCGACACCCTGGAATTCGTCGGGATCGTCATCTCGCTGCACGTGTTCGGGATGTACGGGCTCAGCCCCGTCTTCGGGCTGGCGATCGACCGGTGGGGGGCCCTCACGGTGGCCGCCGTGGGGTTGGCGATCGAGGGGCTCTCCGTCGTGCTCGGGTTCTTAGCCGCCGGCGGCGGCTCCGCGCTCATGGTGGCCGCTCTCATCCTGCTCGGGCTGGGCTGGTCGGGCTGCGTGCTCGCCGGATCCGCGCTGCTCGCCAGCGACGTGGCCGCCGAGGTGCGGGTGCCGCTGCAGGGAGCCTCGGACGCCGCGATGAACTACGCCGGGGCCATCGGCGCCGCGCTCGCCGGGCCCCTTCTCGCCGTCGGCGGCTTCCACGCCGTCAATGTCGTCGCCGGCCTCGTGCTGCTGCCCGCGGTGCTGCTGTGGTTCCCCGCCCGGCGCGATCGGCGGGGCAGGGCGCTGCTCGCCGCGCCCTAACGTACGGCTGCCGTGACGGCGTTCGCCTCAGCGGCCGCCGCCGCGAGGGCGTCCTCGGGCTGCCGGGAAATCGGCGCGAGCTTGACCGCCACGACCGCCGAACGGCCCGCGGCGACCTGGCTCAGCCCCGTCTTCAGCGCATCCTCCAGCTCGGCGAAGTCCGCGACCGTGCGCCCCCACGCGCCGCCCGCGGCAGTCGCGATGCCCGGCAGGTCCCCGCTCTGCTGCAGGTTGACCCAGTAGCGGTCGCCCTGATCCGCGTGCTGACCCGGGTGTTGCAGCTGCAAGTTGTTCTTCGTGGCGTTCCACCCGCCGTTGTCCAGCACGATCGTCAGCACGGGCAGGCCGTAGCGGTCCGCGATCCAGTACGTGGAGGAGGGCACGGTGAAGTAGAAGGTGCCATCCCCGACGAAGCTGACGACGGTGCGGTCCGGGTGGGCGAGCTTGACGCCGAGCGCGCCGCCACCGGACCACCCCAGCGAGGTGCCGCGATTGTTGAAGAGGGTGCCGGCGCGGCGCCGGGGCACGTTCTTCCACACGTCACGCGACGAGGAAATGGACTCGTTGATGACGATCGTGTCCTCATCGATGAGCCCGTCGAGCACGTGGGCGACGCTGGCGGCGGTGAGCCGCTGCGCCGACACATCGGCCAGCGCCTCGTCGGCGGCAGCGGTACGGAATTCGTGAGCCTCGGCGGCGAAGCCCTCGGCTCGCCGGATGAGCGCGTCGTCCTCGCCGAGGCCGGCCGAGCGTTCGAGCATTGCCTCGAGCAGCAGGCCGCCGTCGGCGCGCAGGAGCCGATCGGCCGGCAGGTACCACAACGGGATGGTCTCCTGCAGCGGATCCTCGTTGACGATGTACACCTTCGCGCCCTCGGGCGGCTGGGCGGTGGCCGGAATCCACGGCGCGTCGGTGTCCAGCGCCACGACGACGTCCGCCTCCGCGATGATCGGATGCGGGTTGTTCCCCAGGTGCAGGCGGTGGTCGTGGGGGAAGTTGAGCACCTCGGGGTTGAACTCCACCACCGGCACCGCGAGGCGCTCGGCGAGGGTGACGAGGCTGGCCACCGCATCCTGCCGCCGGCCGAGGTAGCTCGTGACGATGACGGGGCGGCGCGCCGCGCGCAGGTCGGCGATGAGCTCGTCGACGACCTCCGTGGGCGCCGGTGCACGCGCGACCGTCGGGAACCGGGAGGGGGCAACGGCGGGTGCGGGCACCTCCTCGGCAAGCACTTCCCGCGCGCCGGTGAGGTACACCGGGCCGGCCGGTGCGCTCATCGCCAGCTGCAGCCCGCGATGGACGAGCTGGGGCAGGTTACGCCCGGTGCGGATGTCGTAGCTCCACTTGACGTACTGGCGCACGATGGCGTGCTGGTCGGGCGGATCCTGCAGGTGGTTGACGATGTTGTTCCGGGTGCCCGGCATCTCGCCCTCCATCGTCACGGGCGTGAGGCCCGCGAAGATGAACACCGGCGCGCGGGAACGCGCGGCGTTGTGCACGGCCCCGCCGAGGTTGGCGGTGCCCACGTCGGTGTGCACGAACACCGCCTGGGGCTCTCCGGTGACCGCGGCGTAACCGTGGGCGGCGCTGAGCGCGCTGTACTCGTGCGGGCAGATGATGACGCTGGGGGTGGTGATGCCCCGCTCCCGGTCGATCGCCAACGCTTCGATGATGGCCGGGTGGTCGCTGCCGAGATTGGCGAAGATGTACTTGACGCCCGCCTCGCGCAGCGCGGCGATGAGGAGGCTGGCCGCAAGGACGGTGTCGCTCACGCAGGATCCTCCGGGAAGGTGTGGACGTCGATGCTGTGGAACTGCAGGTACTCGTCGATGCCGTAGGGCGAGCGCTCCCATCCGATGCCGCTCTGCTTCCAGCCGCCGAAGGGAATCTGCTGGCTGCCGACCGCGCTGAAGAGGTGGCTGTTGATCATCGTCACGCCCGCCTCGATCTGGTTGGCGACGTCCAGGGCCCGGTCGATCGAGCGTGACCACACCGAGGAGCACAGCCCGAAGTCGGTGTCGTTGGCCATCTCGATGGCATCCGCCACCGAGTCGTAGGCGATGATCGGCAGGATCGGGCCGAACTGCTCTTCCCGCACGATGTCGTCGCCGTGTTCGGCGTCCAGCACGAGCATCGGGAGGAGGTAGTGGCCGTCGTCCCACGTCGTGAGGTCGCTCGCGCTGCCGAGCACCCGCACGTCGCGCCCTTGCGCGATCGTGCGGTCGCGCAGGTCGGAGACGTGGGCGAACTGCGCGGAGTTGTTGACCGGGCCCATGGTGGCGCGCTCGTCGAGGGGGTGGCCGACCGTGATGGCGTCGACCCGCTCGACCATGAGGCGGGAGAGCTCTGCGGCCTTGTCGCGCGGCACGTACACCCGCTTGACGGCGAAGCACACCTGCCCGGCGCGGCGGTAGGCGGATTCCACGATGCGGTCGGCGGTCGTGGCCAGATCCGCGTCGTCCAGGACGATGGCGGGATCGTTACCGCCGAGTTCGAAGTGCACGCCGGTGAGAGAGTCGGCCGCCTGGCGCATGATGTGCCGGGCGGTGGGTCCCCCGCCGGTGAAGGAGATCTTGCGGATGCGGGGGTGGCCGATGAGGGCGGCCCCGACCTCGCCGCCGCCGTTGACGACGTTGAGGACGCCGGGGGGCAGCAGCTCGGCGGCGATACGGCAGATGCTCGTCACGCCCAGCGGGGCCAGCGGGGAGGGCTTGAGCACAACGGTGTTCCCGGCAGCGATCGCCGGGACGATCTTGTTGACCGTGAGCGCGATCGGCGCGTTCCACGGCACGATGCCGGCGATGACCCCGTAGGGCTTGCGCTGGACGCGCACGATCTCCCCGTTGGGGCCCGACGGGAACTCGGCCGGGGCGAGCTTCTCCTCCAGCAGGGGACCGAGTCCCCGGAACGCGCCGAGGGATCCCTGGAACTCGGCGATGAGGGTGGCCACCGGGCTGCCGTTCTCGCGCGCCACGAGCGGGGCGAGGGTATCGATCTGCGCCTCGATGGCATCGGCGATGCGCTCGAAGATGGCGACGCGTTCCTGGGGGCTGGTCGCCGCCCAGCCCGGGGCGGCGGCGTCGGCCGCGGCTACGGCGGCCTCGACGTCGGCAACGTCGCCGTCCGCCACGGTCCCCACGAGCTCGCCGAGTCGCCCGGGGTTGCGCACCTCGATCGTCTGAGTGGCGGCGCGCTCTTCGCCGCCGATGAGCTGCCCGAGGTGGGCCGGTTCCACCGTGTGGGTCGTCGTGGTCATGTCGTCACCGTTCTCACTGCGTGGTCGGGGGAGATCATTGTGCACCGCGATCGTTCGTTGCGGGCATGACGAGGGAAAGCAGATGGTTACGCAGTTCGAGGAACTCCGGGCTCGAGCGGGTCGCCACCTGGGAGCGCTCGTCCCCGAGAGGAACATCCACGACCTCCTTGACCACGCTCGGGCTGCCCGAGAGCACCACGATGCGGTCGCTGAGGTAGATCGCCTCGTCGATGTCGTGGGTCACGAGCAGCACCGTGATCCCCAGCTCGCGGCGCACTCGCAGGGTGAGGTCCTCAAGGTCGAAGCGAGTCTGGGCGTCGACGGAGGCGAAGGGCTCGTCCATGAGGAGGAGGTCGGGCCGGTAGGACAACGCCCGGGCGATCGCCACCCGCTGCTGCATGCCCCCCGAGAGCTCCCACGGGTACTGCTTGGCCACCTGCGGCAGGCCGACGTTGGTGAGCACCTCCTGCGCCCGGGCCGCAGCCTCCGCCTTGGGCACCCCGCGCGCGGCCAGCGGCAGCGTCACGTTGCGGGCGTTGGTGAACCATGGGTACAGCGAGCGGCTGTAATCCTGGAACACGAGCCCGAGCTGCTCGGGAACGCTCGTGAGTTCCGCGCCCTCGAAGGTGACCGAGCCCGCGCTGGCCGCGGCGAGCCCCGAGATGCAGCGCAGCAACGTCGTCTTACCTGCGCCGCTGGGCCCCACAATGCAGACGAACTCGCCCTTGGCCACCGAGAACGAGACGTCGTCGATGGCGAGGTTGGCGTGGGGCGTGCCCTCGTTGTAGATCTTTCGCAGGCCGTCCACCTCGAGGAGTGCCTGGTTGGTCTCGGTGATTGTCACGGGTTCCTCCTACGATCCACCGAGTGCGCGGGATCGGTAATGCCAGCGCAGGACGATGCGCTCGATAAACATGAACAGGTAGTTGAGCAGGGTGCCGATGAGGGCGAGCACGATGATTCCCGTCCACATCTTGCGGATGGCGAACTCGGCCTGCGCTTGCAGGATGAAGTAGCCGATGCCGAAGTTCGCGGCCACCATCTCGCTGACGACCATGAGGATGATGCTGATCGTGAGGCTGGCGCGCAGCCCCGCCATGATCTGCGGGCTGGCACCGGGCAACACGAGAGAGAAGTACTGCCGCATCCCGCTCAGCCGCAGCGCGCTGGCGGTGTCGAACTTGACGATGTCGATGCCCCGCATCCCGTCGAGGGTGTTGAGCAGCGTGGGCCAGATCGACCCCAGGGCGATGAGGCCGATCTGGCGCATGTCGCCGATGCCGAAAATGGCGATCATCGCGGGCAGCAGCGCAGGCGCGGGGAGCACGTAGAGGAAATAGACGAGGGGGTTGGCGGCGGTGCGAAGCTTGCGGAAGCGCCAGAGCAGCGAGCCACCGATGACCCCGATGAGCGTGCCCGCGACGTATCCGAAGGCGAGGTTCTTCAGGCTGGCCACGGCGTGCTGCCATCCGTCGAAGACGATCCACTGCTTCCACGTCTCGGCGAGGATGTCCGACAGCGGCGGGAAGAACGGCGAATCGCTTCCCTGGGAGGCCAGCCACCAAGCCACGACGAGCAGGACGGGCAGCCACAGCACGGTGATCGTGCGGCGGAGCGTCGAAAGCGGGGTCGAGGCGCGCCGGGGAGTCGTGGTGGCGCTCACGGTTGCGTCGGGGGCGGTCATGCTGCCGCCGCCTTGTTCGCTTCACGGATGTTGCGTTGCGATTCGTGCCAATGCATGAGCTTGCGTTCCAGGAGGAAGAAGGCCCCGGTGAGGAGGACGCCGAGGAGCCCGGCCACGATGATGTAGGCGTACATCGTCGGGTAGGCGGTGGTGCCGGAGTTCTGCGCCAGCAGGATGTTGCGGCCGATCCCTGCGGCGCCGCCCACGATTTCCGCGACGACGGCGAGGATGAGCGCCTGCGCGGAGGCGATGCGCATGCCGGTGACGAGGAACGGCGAGGCGCTGGGAATGCTCACCGCCAGGAAGCGGCGGATCGCGCGAATGCCCAGGGCCCGCGAGGTGTCCAGCACCACCGGGTCCATCGAGTGCACGCCGTAGATCACCTGAATGACGAAAGGCCAGAACGCGGCGAAGCAGATGAGGAAGACCTTCATCGTCATCGTGGAGCCCGCGACGAGGATGACGAGCGGCAGGATGGCGATCGCGGGCACGGCCTTGAAGATCTCGATCACTGGGGCGGCACTGCGCCGCGCGAAACCGTTATAGGCCAGCGCCGTACCCACGATGAGCCCGAGCAGGATCGTGATGACCATCCCGATCGCCCAGCCCACCAGCGTGGCCACGATGGCTGACCAGATCCGCCCCGTGGCGATCTCGCTCCACAGCGCCGACATGGTCGCCGTCATGGTGGGGAACTGCACCGGGCTCACCACGCCGGTGGCGGTGAGCAGCTGCCAGAGCAGGAGCACGATGAGCACGGTCAGCGGCGGCAACAGCCACGTGCTCCACTGTTTCGTGCCCATCGTGCCTCCCTACTCTGCTGCGTGGCTTACTGGGCGTATTCCAGGGCGCCCGGCCAGACCACTTCGGTGACGTCGAGGTCCTCGATCGCCTGGCGCGAGGCCTCTTCCTCGGTGAACATGACGAGGAACTCCTGCGCGGTTTCGAAGGCGTCCATCGTCAGGTACGGCACGCCTCCGACGTTCCAGCGCGCTTCCTGGGCCTGCTCCTCGGTGAGGCCGAGGCCGGGCACGAGGGCGGCGCGGGCCTCGTCCTCGTTGGCCGTCGCTCCCTCGATCGATTCGATCATCGCGTCGGAGAACGCCTGCACGGTGTTCGGGTTGTCGTCGATGAACGACTGCGCGGTGTTGAACAGCGTGGTCGCCGTGTTGGCGAACATCGCCCCGTTGTTATAGCCGAGGACGACCCCGCCGTCATCGAGCGCGTCGCCGGCGAAGGGCCATTGCAGGACCGCCGCGTCGACGTCGCCGGCGGCGAGAGCCGCCGCCATCTGACCGAAGGGCAGCTGCACGAGCTCGATAGTCGTGTGGTCGATCCCGGCATCCTCCGCCAACGCCCACGTCGTCAACGTGTTCATCGACGACAGCCCGACGGTCGCCAGGCGGGCGCCTTCCAATTCGGAGTAGTCGGTGATGCCGGAGGCCTCTGAGGCGATCGTGACCGTGCCCTCGTCGTCCGGCTTGATCTGGCCCTCGATGGAGCTGACGGCGCGGATTGGGATGCCGTTGGCGTTGGCGGTGACGACGTGGACGACGGTGGCGAAGCCGAAGTCGTACTGACCGCTGGCGACGCCCGAGACGATGGCCGCGACGTCGGTTTGCGGCACGATCTCGATCTCGAGCCCATGCTCCTCGAAGATCCCGGTTTCGATGCCGTAGTAGATCGGCGCGAACTGGGACGAGGGGTTGATGGCAACCGTGAGTTGGTCGACCTCGGGTTCGCCTCCCGCGTCGCCGGTGTCGGTATCGGCGCCGTTGTCGGTGTCCGTGTCCCCGGTGGCGGGCGCGTCGCCCGCGGTGCCACCGTTGTCCGGCTCATCCGTATCTGAGGCACACCCGACGATCGTCATCGCAAGGATGGCTGCGGTCGCAATCGCACCGGTGCGGTTTCTGGTGAGGAACTTCATCGTTACTCCCTATGTATTCGCAGGCCTAGCAGTGTGGGCGGGTGGCGCGGTGCGTCACAGCCCCAGCAGCTGAGTGACGTTGCCGTGGTAGATGGCCTCACGGTCGGCGTCGGTGAGAATGTCCATGTCCTCCAGGTTGGCAATCGTGGACCGGATGTAGCCCGGCCCCTTTTCCGGGTCGAACGGGGTGTCCGAACCGAAGAGAGTGCGCTCGACGCCGAAGAACTTGATGGCCGTGCGCATGGAGTCGCCCGCGCCGAAGTAGGCGGTGTCGACGTAGAACTGCTTGAAGTACTCGATCGGGCGCTTCGTCAGCGGGTAGCCCGTGATGTCTTCGATCTGGTCCTCCGGCGTGCGGGCTCCGAGCTGATCCCAGCCGGGGCCGACGCGGCCGGCGAAGTGGGGGATCATCGCCCCGCCGTGGTGGATGAGGATCTTGATGTCGGGCAGGCGTTCGAAGATGCCGGCGAAGACGAGGCGGGACATGAACGCCGACAGGTCGTACTCCCAGCCCAGCGTCCACCAGATCTCGAACTTCGAGCGCTCCTCCGTCTTGTAGTCGGCCCAGCTGGAGTCGCGGCAGGGGTGCACCTGGATCATCTTGTCCCCGCGCTTGGCGACGGCCTCGTAGAACGGGAAGAACCGCTCCTGGTCCATCGGCCCACCCTGGAAGTGGGTGTAGATCTGCACGCCGACCGCCCCGAGTTCGTCGAACGCGCGCTCGGTTTCGGTGATGGCCGCATCGACGTCGTCGAGGGACACGGCCGCGCAGAAGCCCGCGAACCGGTCGGGATGGTTCGCGACGAGCTCCGCCATGCCGTCGTTGGCGATGCGGGCGAGTTCGCTCGTGCGCTTGGCCGGGCCGAGGTCCTCCAAGGGCGGGGCGGCGGTGTTGATGATCTGGCGGTAGTTCGGCCCGAACTCGTCCATGACGCGGAAGCGCACGTCCATGTCGATCAGTGCAGGTACGCCGCTCACCCGCTTCTGGATGTTGCGAGCCACGGGGGAGTCGTCGATCGCGAAGAGGCGATCGGCGTACGCCTGCGGGAGGAGATGGCAAAAAGCGTCGATCTTCGTCA
>DATGSB010000163.1:0-6136 GCA_035303045.1 Actinomycetaceae bacterium
CGAGGCCGACTCGCTGCGCCCGGTGCGCCGCTACCTGCGACGCGAACTGCAGCTCGACCCCAGCTGGGTGGCCGTGGACGGCTACTGGAAGCGCGGCGTCGCCGAGCACGACCACCACGCCCCGGTCGACCCCGAGGATCCTGAGTAGTTTCACCGCCGCCGAAGCCTCGCCGCCGAACCCGAGGCGAGCGGGGCCCTAGGCTGGACGACGTGTTTCGCATAGGCCTCACCGGCGGTATCGGTGCCGGGAAATCAAGCGTCGCCGCCGAGTTTGCCAATCTCGGGGCCCGAGTCATCGACGCCGACCGCATTGCGCGGGAGGTCGTGGCCGAGGGCACCGAAGGATTGGCGGCCGTCACCGCGGCATTCGGTCCCGACATCATCGACGAGGACGGCGCTCTCGACCGCGAGAAGCTGGGCGCCATCGTTTTCTCCGACGACGACGCGCGGCAGCGCCTCAACGGCATCGTCCACCCGCTCGTGCGCGCCGAAACCGCGCGGCGGCTCGCCGAGATGCCCGCCGACGCCATCGTCGTCCACGATGTGCCCCTCATCGTCGAGGCGGGGCTCGCCGAGGACTACGACCTCGTCGTCGTCGTGGGCGCTGATGAGGCGACCCGGGTTCGTCGCCTGACCGCCACCCGCGGCATGGCGGAGGAGCAGGCGCGGGCGCGCATGGCTGCCCAGGCCACCGACGCGCAGCGGCGAGCGGTTGCCGATGTGTGGATCGACAATTCCGGAAGCCTCGCGCAGCTGCATGACGCGGTGCGCATCGCCTGGGAGGAGCAGATCCTCCCCGCGGCCCGCCGCGAGGCAGCCGCCGGCCCGTGAGCTGCGCCTCAGCCGCGTGCGCCGTCAGTGCGCGGTCGTAGTCTGGTGTCATGCGCCCAGTGACCGACCTGCACCGAACCGCTGCGCCGTTCGAAGTCGTCTCGGAGTTCACGCCCTCGGGCGACCAGCCCAAGGCGATCGCCGAACTGGCCGAGCGGCTGCGGGCGGGGGAGAAGGACGTCGTCCTGCTCGGCGCCACCGGCACGGGTAAGTCTGCAACGACGGCGTGGCTCATCGAGGAGGTGCAGCGCCCCACCCTCATCATGGCGCCGAACAAGACGCTGGCAGCCCAACTCGCCACCGAGTTTCGTGAGCTCCTGCCCAACAACGCAGTTGAGTACTTCGTGTCGTATTACGACTATTACCAGCCCGAGGCCTACGTCCCGAGCACCGATACCTTCATCGAGAAGGACTCCTCGATCAATGACGAGGTGGAGCGCCTGCGCCACTCCGCGACCAACAACCTCCTCACCCGCCGCGACACGGTGGTGGTCGCCTCCGTCTCCTGCATCTACGGGTTGGGCACGCCCCAGGAGTACGTCGATCGGATGGTGCGACTCGAGGTCGGCGACGAGTTCGACCGCGACCAGCTGCTGCGCCAGTTCGTCGAGATGCAGTACACCCGCAACGACCTCGCCTTCACGCGGGGCACGTTCCGGGTGCGCGGCGACACGGTGGAGATCATCCCGGTGTACGAGGAACTCGCCATTCGCATCGAGATGTTCGGCGACGAGATCGAGTCCCTCCACCTGCTGCACCCCCTCACGGGCGACGTCATCCGCGCCGAGACCGCCGTCCACCTCTTTCCAGCCACGCACTACGTTGCCGGGCCCGAACGGATGGCTCGCGCAATCGCCGACATCGAGGAGGAGCTTCAGGAACGCCTGGCGACCCTCGAAGGGCAGAACAAGCTGCTCGAGGCCCAGCGGCTGCGGATGCGAACCACCTACGACATCGAGATGATGCGCCAGATCGGCACGTGCTCGGGCATCGAGAACTACTCCCGCCACATCGACGGCCGGCCCCCGGGTTCAGCGCCGCACACGCTGTTGGACTATTTCCCCGACGACTTCCTGCTCGTCATCGACGAGTCGCACGTGACGGTGCCCCAGATCGGCGGCATGTACGAAGGCGACATGTCGCGCAAGCGCACGTTGGTCGAGCACGGTTTCCGGCTGCCCAGCGCCCTGGACAACCGGCCGTTGCGCTGGGAGGAGTTCCTCGAACGCATCGGCCAGACCGTCTACCTGTCCGCCACCCCGGGGGACTACGAGCTCTCCCAATCCGACGGCGTCGTCGAACAGATCATTCGACCCACCGGGCTCGTCGACCCGCTCGTCGTCGTCAAGCCCACCGAGGGGCAGATCGATGACCTGCTGGCCGAGATCAACGAACGCGTCGCCAGGCAGGAGCGCGTGCTCGTGACGACGCTGACAAAGAAGATGGCCGAGGATCTCACCGATTACTTCCTCGAGCGTTCGGTGCGCGTGCAATACCTGCACTCCGAGATCGACACTCTGCGCCGGGTCGAGCTGCTGCGCGAACTGCGCACGGGCTCCATCGACGTTCTTGTGGGCATCAACCTCCTGCGCGAAGGCCTCGACCTGCCCGAAGTGTCGCTCGTCGCGATCCTGGACGCCGACAAGCAGGGCTTCCTGCGGTCGACGAAGTCGCTCATTCAGACGATCGGGCGCGCGGCGCGAAACGTGTCGGGCGAGGTTCACATGTACGCCGACGTCGTGACCGAGTCGATGGCCGAAGCCCTCGAGGAGACGAATCGTCGCCGCGCCAAGCAACTCGCCTTCAACGAGGAGCACGGCATCGACCCCACACCCCTGCGCAAGCGCATCGGCGACATCACCGAGATGCTGGCCCGCGAGGACATCGACACCCGAGAGCTTCTTGAGGGCGGGTATCGGGGGGCGGGCGGCGGCGTCAGTAGCGACGAGTTCCGCAACACCGCGACGACCCTGCGGGAGCGCGTGGGCACCTCGGCCGCGGCCGACCTCGCGGAGCTCATCGCGAACCTCAACGCCCAGATGCACGCGGCGGCCGAGGAGTTGCAGTTCGAACTGGCGGCCCGGCTGCGCGACGAAATCGCCGATCTTAAGAAGGAGCTGCGGCAGATGCAGGCGGCCCAGTAGCCGGCGCCCACCTTCTCATCCACGGCATCTGTTAGCCCACGGCCATCTGCCCGATCACGGCGCCTGCGCGCGCGGCCCCGCGCTCAGTCGGTGGTCGCGTGCGCCTCGCTGATGAGTTCCACGGGATCTACGGATGGCGGGATGCTCCGGGCGATGCCGCGCGAGGCCACGAGGAGGCTCGCGATGAGGCGAGAGCGGTGGTGGTCGAGCCGGGGCACGACGACGCCCAGCGCCGCGATCACGTTGCCGTCCAGCGCGGTGACGGGCACGGCGATCGACGCGGCCCGCAGCGTCATCTCCTCGCTCGTCTGGGCATATCCCTCGCGGCGCACCCGAGCGAGCTGGTGGCGCAGCTGGCTGGCGTCGGTCACCGTGTGCGGCGTGACCGGCCGCAGGTGAGATAGCACCGCGCCCTGCACGTCGCTCGGCGCGTGAGCGAGCAGTACCTTGCCGACCCCCGTGGCATGAAGCGGC
Organism: Actinomycetaceae bacterium; assembly: GCA_035303045.1. GTDB lineage: Bacteria > Actinomycetota > Actinomycetes > Actinomycetales > Actinomycetaceae > DATGSB01. The sequence goes on from DATGSB010000163.1 coordinate 3,450, forward strand.
AATCGGGAGCCGATCTGGCTGACGACGGGCACCGACTTGCGGCCCGAAAGTCGGTCGACGTAGAGGGTTTCCAAGCCGTCGCGGACGGCGAGATGCACGGTGGCCAGCGTCGCGACGTAGATGTCGTGGAGGAAGGGCGACGCAAGCTGCCGCAGGCCGGATTGCACCGGGGAGAGCATGCCGATGTCCCACATCTTCCGACCGATGACGTACTCGCCGGAGGTCAATCGCTGCAGGGCGCCGCCGGCGACGAGCTCGGTGATGAGCCGGTGGGTCGTCGTCAACGGCAATCGCGAGCGCTGCGCGAGCTGGGTAAGCGTCAACGCGCGATGCGTTTCGGTGAAAGCACCCAGGATGGCGAGCACACGAGAGGTGACGCTTGGCCCGGGCGTGTGGCCCGACATGATTGCCTCCCCACAAACTTCCGATCATCGGAAGAAAATCATCCCACGGCGTGCGCCCGCATCCTACGATGGCCGCGTGACACAGAATCCAGCTCCTGCGCCCGACGAGTTCGCGTCGGACAGCGCCTCCGCCAGCCAGCAGCAGATCACTTCTGAGATCGAGGGGATCATTGCCGACTACGAGGCCGGGAAAGCCAGCAACGGCGAAGAGACCCAGCCCCGTTACGACTACCCCCCGTACCGCAGCAGTCTTCTGCGTCATCCCACCAAGGACCTGCACCACGCAGATCCCGAGACGATCGAGCTGTACGCTCCCGTCTTCGGCCATCAGGACGTCGATCCCCTCGAGGCCGATCTCACGATCCAGCACCGGGGCGAGCCGCTTGGTGAGCGGATCATCGTCACCGGCAAGGTCGTGGACGGCGATGGCCGCCCCGTCGCGGGCCAGCTCGTCGAGGTGTGGCAGGCGAACTCCGCCGGCCGCTACATCCACAAGCGCGACCAGCACCCCGCTCCGCTCGACCCGAACTTCACCGGCGTCGGGCGCTGCCTCACCGGGCCCGACGGCAGCTACCGGTTCGTGACGATCAAGCCCGGGCCCTACCCGTGGAAGAACCACTACAACGCCTGGCGCCCCGCGCACATCCACTTCTCCCTGTTCGGCACGGACTTCACGCAGCGGATGATCACCCAGATGTACTTCCCGGGTGACCCGCTCTTCATGCTGGACCCGATCTACCAGGCGATCACCGACCAATCGACGCGCGATCGACTGGTGGCCACCTACGACCACGACATCACCCAGCATGAATGGGCGACCGGCTACAAGTGGGACATCGTCCTCACCGGAAGCCACCGGACGCTCATGGAAGAAGAGGACGACGCGTGACTGCTACCGAGCCCCTGTACCCCACCCCGGGCCAGACGATCGGGCCGTTCTTCGGGTTCGCCCTGCCCTACGAGCGCGGTGACCAGTTGCTGGCCCACGGGCACCCCGAGGCCGTTGAGCTGTGGGGGATCGTCCGCGACGGTCACGGCCAGCCCATCCCCGATGCCATGGTCGAGATCTGGCAGGCCGACGGCGACGGTGAGGTCACCCGCCACGGCGGAGCGTTGCAGCGTGACGGCCACACCTTCACCGGCTTCGGGCGCGTCGGCACCGACAACAACGGGCGCTACTCGTTCACCACTCGCGTGCCGGGCCGCAGCGCCGAGGGCCGTCCCCGCTTCATCGCGATGACGATCTTCGCGCGCGGGCTGACGAACCGGCTGTTCACGCGGATCTACCTGCCCGAGGACGAGGACCTGTTCGAGCGTGACGACGTGCTGGCCGGCCTGCCCGCGGCGCGCCGCGACACGCTTATCGCGAAGCGCGTGGATGGCGGCTACCAGTTCGACGTGAACATGCAGGGCGAGGAGGAAACCGTCTTCCTGCGCTACACCCGCCATCCGGCTCAGTAGTTGGCGTCACTGGTCTGGCCCGGCCTCGACCGAGCGGGGGAGCACTTCTCTGACTCGACCCTGCTCGCAGGCATGGTCACGGTCGAGGAGGCCTGGCTCAAGGCGTTGGTGGCCAGCGGCATCGCCCCGAGCGACGCCGCAGCGGACCTCGCCGAGCTCATAACGGCGAGTGATCTGCCAGAGCTGGCCGTGGCTGCGGAGGGCGGGGGCAACCCCGTCATCCAGCTCGTCGCCCGGCTGCGGGACCGGCTCGTTAGCCGCAACCAGGTGGCCGCGCGCTGGTTGCATCGTGGCCTCACGAGCCAGGACGTCGTCGACACGGCCCTCGTGCTGGCGCTGCGCGACTGCCTGACTACCGTCGAGGCGGAGCTGCGTGCCCAGATCCGGGCCACGGCCACGCTTGCCGACGCCCACCGTCGCACGGTCATGGCCGGCCGCACCCTGAGCCAACACGCGGTGCGCACGACCTTCGGGCGCAAGGCGGCCGGCTGGCTCGAGGGGTTGCTCCAGGCCGCCCGGGACGTTGCGGAGGCACGCGAGGGCCTCGCTGCCCAGTTCGGTGGGGCCGCCGGGACGATGGCGGCCGCCACCGAGTTGGCCCGCTGGGCCGGGGCCGAGGAGCCGGGCGAACGGGCCTGGCACCTCGCCTCTCGGGCAGCCGACGCCCTGGGCTTGCCGATGGCCCCGCCCTGGCACACCAGCCGCGGGCGGGTGACCCGCGCCGGGGACGCGCTTGTCACCGCGTGCGACGCGTGGGGACACATCGCCCAGGACGTCCTGGTTCTCGGCCGCACCGAGATCGCGGAGATCCGCGAGCCTGCG
>DATGSB010000164.1:0-4835 GCA_035303045.1 Actinomycetaceae bacterium
TCGTCGTAGCCGTCCTGGCCCGAGTTCGCCGAGAGGACGAGGACGTCCCCGCCGGCTGCCGCAAAGCTGTCGAGCTCGCGGTCGACCTCCGGCACCGGGTCATGGTTCGGGTCGTGCAGCACGACGGGCACGAAGGCGCCGACGGCGGACAGGTCATGACCTGCCAGGGCTGCGGCGCGCTCGGCCGGCGCCTCGGGCAGCCAGCCCTGGGGGCCGAACTCGGTGGCCGACAGGCCCAGCGCCGTCATCTCCTGCAGGACGCGCTCGGGCTCCATCTGGTGGCCCCAGCCCGGTACCTCGCACACGCCCCAGCTGATGGGTGCTCCGGCAATCCTCATGGTGACTCCTTCTCAGACGGTGACGGGCGTAAGCTCGACGCGCTCACCGGTGGTGGCGCTGTGGGTGGCGGCATCGGCCAGGACGAGTGCGGCGCGCCCGTCGGCCAGGGTGGTGGCGGGCGCGCGCCCCTCGCGCACCGCGTCGATGAAGTGGCCGAGCTCCAGGGAGTAGGCCTCGGCGTAGCGCTGGAGGAAGAAGTCCAGGTAGGGCCCGGCGGCGCCGGAGCTGGTGGCGGTGTTGCTGCGCACGGCCGTGGCGGTGTGGTTGACCGCCTCGAGCGTGCCGTCCGGCCCGAAGGCCTCCAGGCGCTGGTCGTAGCCGGTGGCGCAGTGCCGGGAGTTGATGATCGTCGCGACGGCTCCGCTCGCGGCGACGAGGGTGGTGACCGCGGCGTCGAAATCGCCGGCCGCGGCGACGGCGGGGTCGAGCTGCTGCCCCACCGCCCGCACCTCGACGATCTCCCCGAGGAAGAACCGAGCGGTGTCGAAGTCGTGGATCGTCATGTCCCGGAACATGCCTCCGGACTGGGCGAGGTAGGCCACCGGCGGAGGGGCCGGGTCCCGGCTGATGATCGTGAGCTGCTGCAGCGGGCCGATCTCCCCGGCCCGGACGCGGGCCTGGATCTCGGCGAAGGTCGGGTCGAAGCGACGGTTGAAGCCGATCATCACCCGGTGCTCCTGCCCGGCGACCGCCGCCAGGCACTCGTCGACGCGGGCGAGGTCCAGGTCCACCGGCTTCTCGCAGAGGACCGCCTTGCCCGCGCGCACCGAGCCGATGATGTGCTCGACGTGCAGCGGGGTGGGCGAGCCGATGATGACGGCGTCGACGTCGTCGGCGGCGTAGACCTCGGCGAGGTCGCGGGTCGCCCGGGCGCCGTGCATCTCGGCGAGCTGCTCCGCGGCGTCGCCGACGGGGTCGTACACGAGCCGCAGCTCTGCTTCGGGGTGGCGCGCGGCCGTGGCTGCGTGGACGGCGCCGATGCGACCCGCCCCGATGACGGCGATCCTGACCATGGTGGTCCTCTCTGGAGGGCGGTGCGGGCCCCGGGGGTAGGGCCCGCGTCCGGACGAGCTAGTCGGTGGTGGTGGGGAAGCTCATGGACGCCTGCACGGGGCGGTCCACATGGGGCCAGCGACTGGTGATGACCTTGTTGCGGGTGTAGAACCGGACGCCCTCGGGACCGTGGGCGTGGTGCTCCCCGAACAGGGAGTCCTTCCAGCCACCGAAGGAGTAGTAGGCCACCGGCGTGGGGATCGGGACGTTGACGCCGACCATTCCCGCCTCGACCTCGTGGCTGAAGCGGCGGGCGTACTCGCCCGAGGCGGTGAAGATCGCCGCGCCGTTGCCGAAGGGCGAGGAGTTGACGAGCTCGAGTGCTTCCTCGAAGGTCTCGGCGCGCACCACCGTGAGCAGCGGGCCGAAGACCTCGTCGCGGTAGGCGCCGACGTCGATGCCGACCTTGTCCAGCACCGTCGGGCCGACGAAGAAGCCCTGCTCGTGCCCCTCGACGACGAGGTCGCGGCCGTCGACGACCGGCTCGGCGCCGGCCTCGATGGCTTCGGTGGCGTACCGCAGGACCCGCTCGCGGGCCTCGGCGGTGATGACCGGCCCCATGCCCACGCCGTCGCGGTCGCCGGGGCCGACGACGATCTTCTCGGCCTCCCGCTTGAGCGCCGCGACCAGGAGGTCTCCGGCCTCCCCCACGGCGACGGCCGCGGGGACCGCCATGCAGCGCTCCCCCGCCGAGCCGAAGGCCCCGGCGGCGATCTGCGCGGCGGCGTACTCGATGTCGCCGTCGGGCATGACGATGGCGTGGTTGTTCGCCCCGCCGAGGGCCTGGACGCGCTTGCCGTGGGCGGCGCCCTTCTCTCGCACGTAGCGGGCGATCGGGGTGGAGCCGACGAAGGACACCGCGGCGATGCCGGGGTGCTCGAGGATAGCGTCGACCGCCGTCTTATCGCCGTGGACCACGCTGAACACGCCGTCGGGCAGGCCGGCCTGCTGATACAACTCGGCGATGTAGTTTGCCGCGGAGGGGTCCCGCTCGGAGGGCTTGAGGATGAAGGCGTTTCCGGTGGCGATGGCGATGGGGTGCATCCACATCGGCACCATGACGGGGAAGTTGAAGGGGGTGATGCCGGCGACGACGCCGAGGGGCTGGCGCATCGAGTGGACGTCGACGCCGGTGGAGGCGTCGGCGGTGTACTCGCCCTTGTTCGCGTGGTTGATCCCGCACGCGAAGTCGAGGGTCTCGCGGCCGCGGGCGATCTCGCCGCGCGCGTCGTCGATCGTCTTGCCGTGCTCGGCGCTGATGATCCGCGCGAGCTCCTCGGTGTGCTGGACGACGAGCTCGCGCATCCGGAACATGATCTCGGTGCGCCGGGCGAGAGAGGTCGCGCCCCAGGCCCGCTGCGCCTCGGCGGCGCTGCGCACGGCCTCGTCCACGACGGCGGCGTCCGCCTGGGCCAGCTGGGCGCTGACCTCACCGGTGGCGGGGTTGTAGACGGGGGTGGTCGCGGCGGCCGAGCCCGCGTGGGGCGCTCCGGCGATCCAGTGCGTGATGGTGGTCATGACGTCTTCTTTCCTTGGTCCGGGACCGATGTCAGAGGTAGGGCCGCTGATCGCGCTTGGCGCGCTCGTACTCCTCGCGGGCCTGTTGCGTGCTCTCCAGCCGGGAGACCTCGGAGACGGGCACGTCCCACCAGTTCGACGACGGCGGGTTGGGTCCGTAGAGGTCGGTCTCGATAACGATCGCCGTGGTCGCGTCGCGTCCGGCCGCCGTGGCGTACGCGTCGCGGAACTCGGCGATGGAGCCGGGCTCGAGCACCTCCACGCCGTAGCTGCGGATGTTGGCGGCGAGGTCGACCGGCAGCTTGTCGCCGTCGAGCATCCCCGTCTCGGGGCTGCGCATGCGGTACTTGGTGGCGAAGCGCTGGGAGCCGTGGGACTCCGAGAGCGAGCCGATCGAGGACCAGCCGTGGTTCTGCAGGACGACGAGGACGACCTTGAGGCCCTCGGCGACGATGGTGGCGATCTCCTGCGGGGCCATCTGGTAGCTGCCGTCCCCGACGATCGCGACGACCTCGCTGCCGGGCCGCGCGAGCTTGGCGCCCATCGCGGCGGGGATCTCGTACCCCATGCACGAGTACCCGTACTCGAGGTGGTACTGCACCGGGGTGCGGGCCCGCCACAGCGCCTGGAGGTCTCCGGGCATGGACCCGGCGGCGTTGATGAGGATGTCCTCGTCGCCCAGCAGCTCGTTGAGCGCCCCGAAGACCTCGGTCTGGGCCGGCAGCGGGCCGTGGCCGCGGTGGTAGCACTCGTCGGTGACCCGGGCCCACTCGGCGACCCGCTCGGTGACCTCGCGGGAGTAGGACTCCGCGACGCGGTAACCGTCGAGGGCGGCGCGCAGCGCCGCCAGCCCGGTGCGGGCGTCGGTGACGACCATCTCGGCGGCGTGCTTGGCGGCGTCGAAGGCCTTGACGTTGAGGTTGACGAAACGCACGTCCGGGTTGCGGAACGCGGTGCGAGAAGCCGTCGTGAAGTCGGTGTAGCGGGTGCCCACGCCGATGACGACGTCCGCCTCGGCGGCGAGCGCATTGGCCGCGGAGTTTCCGGTGGAGCCGACGCCGCCGGCGGCGCTGGGGTGCTCCCAGCTGATCGCGCCCTTGCCGGCCTGCGTGTCGACGACGGGGATCCCGGTCGCGTCGGCGAAGGCGGTGAGCGCCTCGCTCGCCTCGGAGTAGATGACACCCCCACCGGCGACGAGCACGGGACGCCGCGCTCCGCGGACCACCTCGGCCGCCCGCTCGAGGGCGGCGGGCTCGGGGACCGGGCGGGCGACGTGCCACACCCGCCGCCGGAAGAACTCCTCGGGCCAGTCGTACGCCTCGGCCTGGACGTCCTGCGGGAGGCAGATCGTCACCGCACCGGTCTCCGCGGGGTCGGTGAGCACCCGCATCGCCGCCAGCGCACTGGACATGAGCTGCTCGGGGCGGTGGATGCGGTCGAAGAAGCGGGAGACCGGGCGAAAAGCGTCGTTGACCGAGGCCTCCGGCGTCTGCTCGTTCTCCAGCTGCTGCAGCACCGGGTCCGGGGCACGGGTGGCGAAGTTGTCCGAGGGCAGCAGAAGCACCGGGATGCGGTCGATGGTGGCGAGCGCGGCGCCGGTGAGCATGTTCGTCGAGCCGGGGCCGATCGAGGCGGTGCAGGCGAAGGTCTGCAGCCGGTTGGCCGTGCGTGCGTAGCCCACGGCGGTGTGCACCATGTTCTGCTCGTTGCGGGCCTGGTAGAAGCGTAGGGGCTCTTCTCCCGGCGCCGGGTCAACCTGGTTCTGCAGCAGCGCCTGGCCCACTCCGGCGACATTGCCGTGCCCGAAGATGCCGAAGGCCCCGGCGAAGAGCCGCTGCTCCACTCCGTCGCGCTCGGAGTATTGGACCGACAGGAAGCGCACGAGCGCCTGCCCCACGGTGAGTCGGACGGTGGCCGGCGTCGTC
>DATGSB010000165.1:0-3523 GCA_035303045.1 Actinomycetaceae bacterium
GTCTCGGCGGGGAGGCCGCGTGACGCGGGACCCCGGGCCGCGGCGCTCCGGTCCCCGCGAGGGCCGGCCAGGACGGCAGGGACGCAGCGGCCGGCCCGGACGGCAACGGCCCCCGAGGCAGCAGAATCGGCCCACGCCGGGGCCCGACCCCGCGCGCCGGGCTGCCCTGGAAACCTTGCAGGCGGTCACCGAACGCGACGCCTACGCCAACCTCGAGCTTCCCCGGCTCCTGCGCGAGTACGAGATCGGCGGGCGCGACGCCGCACTCGCCACGGAACTGTCCTACGGCACGCTGCGTTTCCGGGGCCGCTACGACGCCATACTCACCCAGTGCGTGAGCCAACGATCCCTGGCCAGCCTCGACTCCGCCGTCCTGGACGTTCTGCGCCTGGGCGCACACCAACTGCTGGCCACCCGCATCGCCCCGCACGCCGCTGTGTCGCAGACCGTGGCACTGGCACGTCGTTACGCCGGGCATCGCACCACCGGCTTCGTCAACGCGGTGCTGCGCCGGGTTGCCGAGCAGCCGCTGGCCGAGTGGCTGGAGGCCATCGCTGCCGACGCGGGTGAGGACGCCACGGAGCGCCTCGCCCGCACGGCCTCACATCCGCCCTGGATCGTTCGAGCGCTGCGCACCGCCCTCGTGGCGCACGGCCGCCCCGCCGGGGAACTCGAGGAGCTGCTCGCGAGCCACAACACGCCACCGGCCGTGACACTCGTGGCGCGCCCCGGCCGCATTGATGCCGAGGCGCTGGCTGCGCAGGCCACTGCCCACGGGCTCGACGCGGGAACCGAACCCGGGCGATGGGCGCCCACCGCGCTGCGGCTCGCGGGCGGCGACCCGGCCGCCCTCCCGGCCGTGCGCCAGGGGCGGGCAGCCGTGCAGGACGAGGGCAGCCAGCTCGTCGCGCTGGCACTCGCCCACGCGCCACTGGAAGGCGCGGGTAAAGGTGCGGGCGAGGGCACGGGGGAGGGCGCTCAGCGGTGGCTCGACCTGTGCGCCGGGCCCGGAGGTAAGGCGGGACTGCTGGGCGCCCTCGCCAAGGAACAGGGCCACCACCTCGTTGCCAACGACGTCAGCGCGCACCGCGCTTCACTCGTGCGGCGCACCACGCGGGGACTCGACGTCGAAGTCCGCGTGGGCGACGGCCGAGAGGCGGGGGAGAGCGAACCCGGCGCCTATGACCGCGTGCTCGTCGACGCCCCGTGCACGGGATTAGGCGCGCTTCGTCGGCGTCCGGAGGCCCGCTGGCGACGCAAGCCCGACGATGTGCCCGATCTCACCCGGCTGCAGCGCGAGCTGCTGGGAAGCGCGCTGCGAGCGGTGCGCCCCGGCGGCATCGTGGCCTACGCCACCTGCAGCCCGCACGCGGCGGAAACGCTCGCCGTGGTGGAGGACGTGGCGGCGGCCACCGGCGCCGAGTTCCTCGATGCCCCCGCGGCGCTGCAGGAGGTGGCCGCAGCGTCGTTACCACACATCGGCGAGGGGCCCACGGCGCAGCTGTGGCCCCACCTCCACGGCACCGACGCGATGTTCCTCGCCCTGCTGCGGGCGCCTGCCGCGTCGTAGTCCGCCGGCGCGGCCCGGGCCTCAGCGGTCGGGCGCTCGGGGCTAAGGTGGCTGCCGTGACCGTCTACATCACCCCGAGCATCCTCAACGCCGACTTCGCTGACCTGCGCACGGAGCTGGAACGCATCGCCAACGCCGACTACGTCCACGTCGACGTCATGGACAACCACTTCGTCCCCAACCTGACGATCGGGCTGCCCGTCGTCGAACGCATCCTCGCCGTGTCACCGATCCCGGTGGACGCTCACCTCATGATCGAAGACGCCGACCGGTGGGCGGTGGCCTACGCCGAGGCAGGCTGCGCCTCGGTCACCTTCCACGTGGAGGCCGCGGCCGCCCCCATCCGCCTGGCACGGGAGATCCGGGCGGCCGGCGCGCGCGCCACCATCGCCTTCCGCCCCGCGACCTCGGTCGAACCCTTCCTGCCGCACCTGCGCGAATTCGACATGGTGCTACCGATGACCGTGGAACCTGGCTTTGGCGGCCAAAGCTTCATCGACACCGTGATGCCAAAGGTCACGGCGCTACGCCAGGCCATCACCGAGCAGAACCTCGACACCTGGATCCAGGTCGACGGGGGCGTGTCTCGCGACACGGTGACGGCGGCCGCGGCCGCGGGCGCCAACGTGTTCGTCGCAGGCTCCGCCGTCTACGGCTCCCCAGATCCGGCCGCCGAGATCACCGCGCTGCGCGACCTGGCCACCTCCGCGCGCCAACTCCGCGCCTAGGCCTCCTGCCCGCCCCTGACTAACTCCTAGGATCCAGCCAGCCGGTGGCGAGCTCCTGGGATCCAGTCAAGCGCCGACCCCTGGCTCATGGGATCCAGACGCTTAGAGGCGTTCACTCACCCCTTGCCGTCGTAACTCATAGGTTCCAGACGCCCTTTTCGACGGACTCCCAGGAGCCAGGCGAGCGGTGAGCGGCTTCAGCGGCGATAGCTCACAGGTTTCCGTCGTGGCGCGCCGACCCGGCCCCGAGCGACCCGTCCCCGGCCGCACCGCCCCGGTCCACTCCGGCCCCGACCGCGCCGGCCCCGACCACGCCGCCCCCCGGCCCATCCGGCCGCCGGCGAACCCGCCGATAAACCAACCCGCCGTCAGCCCGGCGCGACACGCGGCAACGCGGCGTGCGCAGTTGTGGCATGATGCTGGCGAACCTACGTGCTCCGGGGTCGGTGAGATTCCGAACCGGCGGTAATAGTCCGCGACCCGGCCGATTGGCCGGTTGACCTGGTGGAACTCCAGGACCGACGGTGAAAGTCCGGATGGGAGGATGCACGACGGCGGGCGCCCATGCGCTTGCCACGCGTTTGCTGACCCCGGTCCACGTCGACAGCGACGAAAGGACCGCGGTGATCAGAGCTGGTCGCCACCTCCGCGACGTGCTCGCGCAGCAGCGCCGACTCAGCCGCATGCGAGCGATGAGCCCCGTCATTCTCGGTGCCATCGTCCTCGGCGGCTGGCAGCTCATCGCCCACCTGCAGATCGTCTCGCCCGTCTTCCTGCCCGCCCCTACCGCGGTCGCGGTGCGCCTGTGGCACGGGATCGTCGACGGCAACCTCCTCGGGTACACGTGGGTCACTCTCACCGAGGCGGTTCTTGGATCCCTGCTCGGGGCCGCTGTCGCCCTGCCCTTGGGCTACGCCGTGGCGCGCAACCGCTGGGCCGCCGCTGCCCTACAGCCCTTCATCGCCGGGTCCCAGGCCCTGCCCGCCGTCGCGCTGGCACCCCTGCTGGTCATCTGGGTGGGCTACGGGCTGTTGCCCATCGTGCTGCTGTGTTCCCTGCTCGTGTTCTTTCCCATCCTGCTCGCCACCGTCCTCGGGCTGCGCACGCTTGATCCCGACGTCATGGACGCCGCGCGGCTCGACGGCGCCACGGGCTGGTGGCTCATCCGTCACGTGGAGATCCCCATGGCCGCGCCCAGCCTCCTCACGGGCATCCGCAACGGCGT
>DATGSB010000166.1:0-6678 GCA_035303045.1 Actinomycetaceae bacterium
CCGCCCGGGAGCCGAATGCGCGCAGCACCCGCTCCTCCTGGTCGAGCACGGTCTGGTGGGCCTGCTCAAGGCCACCGTGCATCTCGACGTCGAGGATGTGAACGTAGAGGGTGCCGGTGAACCGGTTGGCCTCGATGACGACGGAACCGGGCACGAGCGTCGTCAGCGCCGAGGTGATGGTGAGGTAGACGTCGGAGTGGCTGCGCAAAACCGCCCGGATGACGGCGCCGCGAGGCGGTTCGCGGCGCATCGCCAGGCGCGCGACCTCGACGGAGGATCGCACGACGTCCCACAGGAATCTCGCGCCGAGAATGATGACGCCCAGGGGGCGGAAGCTGCCGTCGAAGTCGGTCATCGGCAGCTGCATGACGCTCGTGATGAGGATGGCCAAGCCCAAGCCGACGACCACGTTGGCCAGGCTGAGCTCCCCCCACAGCACGACCCACACAAGGGTGAGCCACAGGAGCATCCCCCAGCTCGCGCGCAGCCGGCGCTTGCGCCGCAACGGGCGCGGGGGCATCTCGGGGCCGGGCATCAGGGCACCTCCCCTTCGGTAGCGACGTCCTTCGATTCTCCGCCACCACGCTCCCCGTCGGGAAGCACCGCCGTCTGGTACGGGGTCTGTTCGCGCAGGTCACGCGCCGCCTTAGTCGTGTAGTCGAACAGCGGGCCGGCGATGAGGGTGAAGACCAGCGAGACCCCGACGAGCCCGGCGGTCGGGGCGAGCATGCCCCGGGGCGTGACGGTGGTGGGCAGCTTCTCGGGCGCCTCCTGCCAGAACGCCTGGTTCCACGCCTTCACGATGGCGTAGAGGGTGAGCAGGCTGGTGACGAGGGAGCCGGCGATCATCGTCCAGTCCAGCACCGAACCGTCGGCCGCCGCCGACTCGATGAGGCCGACCTTGCCGAGGAATCCGGAGAACGGCGGGATCCCCGCCAGGTTCATCGCCGGCAGGAAGTACAGGGCGGCGAGCACCGGGGCGAGGCGGGCGAGGGAACCGAGGCGGGCGAGCGAGGTCGTGCCGCCGCGGCGCTCGATGAGGCCCGCCACGAGGAAGAGCGCCGTTTGCACGGTGATGTGGTGCACGACGTAGAAGATCGCGGAGCTCAGCCCTTGCTGGCTGGACATCGCGATGCCCCAGATCATGAAGCCGATGTGGCTGACGAGGGTGAAGGACAGCAGTCGCTTGATGTCCTCTTGCGCCACGGCCCCGAGGATTCCCACGAGCATCGTGAGGAGCGCGACGACCATGAGGAACTCGTCGAGGCGCCCGTCGGGGAACAGCAGGGTCTGGGTGCGGATGACGGCGTAAACGCCCACCTTGGTCAGCAGACCGGCGAAGACGGCGGTGACGGGGGCGGGCGCCGTGGGATAGGAGTCGGGCAGCCAGGCGTGCAGCGGGAAGATCGCCGCCTTGATCCCGAAAGCCACGAGCAGCATCAGCTGCAGGACGAGCTGGGTGCCGGGGTCGATCTCGGGCAGCCGCAGCGACAGCTGGGCGAGGTTGACGGTGCCGGTGGCGAGGTAGGTCAGCCCGATCGCGGCGAGGAAGATGACCGAGGAGAAGATCGAGACGACGATGTAGACGGTGCCGGAGCGCACCCGTTCTCGCGATCCGCCGAGGGTGATGAGCACGAAGCTGGCAACGAGCAGGATCTCGAAGCCGACGTAGAGGTTGAAGAGGTCGCCGGTGAGGAAGGCGTTGGACACCCCGGCGGACAGGATGAGGTAGGCGGGGTGGTAGACCGCCAGCGGGGCGCCGTGGTTGCCGTCCGCGTTTCCCTGCGCCAGCGAATAGAGCAGCACCGCGAGGGTGACGGCGACCGAGATGACGAGCATGAGCGCCGAGAGGCGATCGGCCACCAGCGAGATCCCCACCGGGGCGGCCCAGTTCCCGCCGTCCACGGACAGCGGGCCGTCGTTCGCGGCGACGAGGAGGGCGAAGGCGACGCCGAGGACGACGACGAGGCCGGTGACGGTGATGGCGATTTGCACGCGGGGGCGCCGCGCGAACACCAGCGCGAGGGCCGCGCACAGCAGCGGGATGAGGACGGGCAGGGGCAGCAGGTGACTCATTGCGGCTCCTTGCCGTCACGGCGGGCGTCTCGCGAGACGGCGGGAGTGGCCGTCTCGTCCCGCGCCTCGGCCGCGTCGAGTTCGATCTCGGTGCCGGCATCCTCCGTGGAGCGGCTGGGCAGCTCGTTGCGGGCGGCGCGCTGCGCGATGCGGCGGTCCTCGAGGTCGTCCTGCACCTCGTCGTGGCCGTTGAGCTGCCAGGCGCGGTAGGCCAACGACAACAGGAACGCGGTGACGCCCAGGCCGATGACGATCGCGGTGAGCACCATCGCCTGCGGCAGCGGATCGGCCATGTCGCCCGGGTCGTGCTGGCCGATGAGGGGCGGGGCCCCTGCCCGGCCGCCGGCGAAGAGGATCATGAGGTTCGCACCGTTGGTGAGCAGGCCGACCCCGATGACGATGCGGGTGAGCGAGCGTTCGAGGATGAGGTAGATGCCCGTGCCGATGAGCACGCCGATGAGCAGGACGAGCGCGATGCTGGGCGAGGTGTCGATCACGGGGCGCTCCCCTCTCCGGAGCCGCCTGGCCGTTCCGCGGCCGGCAGCGCAAGCTCGTCGTCGGCGAGGTGCTCGGGGAAGTCGTAGGCGACATCGGGCGACGCCTCACCGGTGAGCTCCGCCTGCCGGTCGACTTCGACCCCGAGGGTGCGCAGGATGTCGAGCACGAGGCCGACGACGACGAGGTAGACCCCGATGTCGAAGAACAGCGTGGTCACCAGGTGCACCTCGCCGAACGGCCCCAGGTCGAGGTCGATGACCGCGGATTGCAGTACTTCGCCGCCGAGCAGCATGGCGGCTGCGCCGACACCGCCGGCGAGGAAGAGGCCGGCGCCGAGGATGAAACCGGCCTGCACGGGAGCGGCTTCGCCGAGTTCGTAGCGGCCGCCGGCGAGGTAGCGCACCGTTAGCGCGATGCCGGCGAGCAGACCACCCGCGAATCCGCCGCCGGGCTGGTTGTGGCCGGCGAACAGCAGGTAGATCGAGAACACGATCATCGTGTGGAACACGAGGCGCGTGCCGATCTCGAAGATGAGAGAACGCCGCTGGGGCGCCAGCGTCGGGACGGCGGAGAGCCATTGGCGGCCGCGGCCCGGTGCGCGCAGGTCCTCGGGCCGCGCGCCGGCGTGCTCCTCGAGGGTGGGCACGACCGGCGCTTGGCTCGGCCACACCGGGGAGCCGGTCGTCGAGGGGTCGAAGGTGCTCGCCCGGTCGATGCGGCCCGAGCGGGCGCGCAGGAACACGAGCGAGGCGATTCCGGTGGCCGCGGCCAGCACGACGGAGATCTCGCCGAGCGTGTCCCACGCGCGGATGTCGACGAGGGTGACGTTGACGATGTTGCGGCCGTAGCCGAATTCCAGCGCCTCGCGCGGGAAGTCCGTCGACACCGGCTCGTGCACACGGCTACCGGCGATGACGAAGGTGAGCCCGGCGAATGTCAGGCCGCCCACAACGCCGAGAACGACCCGCCACCAGCGGGAGGTCGGCAGCGGCCGGTTGGAGAAGAAGGCGGGGAGCCGCCGCAGTACGAGAACGAAGACGACGAGGGTGATGGTTTCGACGAGCACCTGGGTGAGGGCGAGGTCGGGGGCGCCGTGGATCTCGTAGATGAGGGCGACGCCGTAGCCCACGACACCCATGAGGATGACCGCCTTGAGCCGCCGGCGAGCGCGGGCGGCCAGCAGCGCAGCGACACACACGACGATGACGACGGAGACCTGGGCGACATTGTCCCACAGGCGCACCCGCGCCGGCGCGGTCGTGAAGGCCAGCGCCGCCCCGCCGCCGAGCGCGCATACGGCGACGACGATGGTGGAGAGATAGGCGGGCAGCGAACCGCGCTGGGTGAAGGCGGTGCTGTCGGCCGCGAAGTGCTCGAGGGAACGGATGATGCGCCGGTACCCGCCCTCGGCGGAGGCGGTCGCACCCACGCGGTCCTGCAGCTCCTCGATGCGGTCGCGCGCGGCGAAGGCAAGCAGCCCCACGGCGATGATCGCCAGGGTGAGGATGAGCGGCAGCCCGATTCCGTCCCACAGGGTGAGGTGGCCGGGTTCGCCGTCGAACTGCGATACCAGGGGCAGGAGGAGCCGCTCGGTGATCACCGGCATGACCCCGAGAACGAGGCCGACGGCGGCGAGGAAGACGACGGGGGCCGCGATGAGGCGCGAGGTGCGCTGGGTGGGCGGGGCCTCCACGCCGTCGAGGTTGCCGAATGCGCCCCACATGAAGCGCATGCCGTAGGCGAAGGTGATGATCGCCCCCACGACGAGGGCGATGAGCACGGCCATGGCGGAGGTGTCCTCGGTCAGGGCCACGAGGGCGGCCTCCTTGCCGAGGAAGCCGAGGAACGGCGGTAGCCCGACCATCGACGCCGTCGCCACGCCTGCGCTCACGGCCATCACCGGCATCCGCCGGCCCAGGCCGCTGAGTTCGCGTAGATCGCGGGTACCCACCGACCAGTCGATGACGCCGACGGTGAGGAAGAGGCAGGCCTTGAACAGCGCGTGGGCGGCGACGAGCGTGATGCCGGCCAGGGCCACGGCCTGCGTGCCGAAGCCCACGAGCATGACGAGCATGCCCAGTTGGCTGACGGTGCCGAACGCGAGAAGGAGTTTGAGGTCGTGCTGCCGCAGGGCGCGGTAGCCGCCCACGATCATCGTGGCGGCGCCCACGACGACCACGTACCAGCGCCAGACCGGCAGGTCGGAGAACCCGGGGGCGAGGCGTGCGACGAGGTACACCCCGGCCTTCACCATCGCCGCGGCGTGCAGGTAGGCACTCACCGGCGTGGGCGCGGCCATGGCGGCCGGCAACCAGAAGTGGAAGGGCAGGAGCGCGGACTTGCTCAGCGCCCCAAGCAGCACGAGAACGATGGCCACGGGCACGATCCCGCCGGAGGGCGGGGAGGCGACAAGTTCACTGAGCAGGTAGCTGCCGCCGGGCATCTCACCTAGCGCGATGATGCCGGCGAGCATCGCGAGCCCACCGAGGGTGGTGACGATGAACGCCTGGCCCGCTGCCCCGCGCGAACTCTGCCGGTCGTAGTAATGGCCGATGAGGAGGAACGAGGCGACGCTGGTGAGTTCCCAGAACACGTACATGAGCACGGTGTTGTCGGCCGTGATGAGCCCGAGCATCGCGCCGGCGAAGGCGATGAACACGGCCCCGAAGCGGCCCATGCCCTTGGCGCTCGGCGAGAAGTACGCCGCGCAGTAGGCCAGCACGAGTGCCCCGACGCCCCCGACGAGCAGCGTCATGAGCCAGGCAAGGCCGTCGAGCCGGAAGTCGAGGTGCATGTCCAGCGCGCTCACCCAGGTGACCGACACCTCGATGGCCTCACCGCGCAGGATCGTCGGTGTCTGTGCTGCCGCCCAGACCGCCGCTGCCGCCGGCACGAGCGCGATCGCAAGGAAGACTCGGCGTCCCCATCGGGCGAACAGCGCAGGCGCAATAAGAGCGGCCAGCAGGTGGCCTATCAGCAATTGCAGCACGCGCCGCTCCGCAACGGTCGGTGGTCAGGTCACGCCGCCCTCCACCGGCAACGGCAGGTTTGGCGAAAAACCACGCACCGGGCGGGGATGAGGGGACGGGGGGATCCTAACAACTAGCCCTCTTATGGGCCTTATCGGGCCCGCACTGTGAGCGGAAGGCCACATTTGTCGCGAGCGCGGCCCCTCAGGGCCGCCTTCCTTCCCCGACCCTAAGAGTCGAGGTGTTCGCGGGCGACGAGGAATCCGTCGTCATCGACGATGACTCCGGTGGCGGCGTCGAACAGCGTGGCGGCCGCGCGCTCGATGAGGCGGCGGACCTCGTCGCGCCGTCGCCGCAGCGCGAGGCGCGGTCGCGACTGCGCCTGCTCGTCGTGCCAGTACCAGCGGACCTCGTAACTGACGACGCCGTCGGCGGCCCACTGCGCGTGCCGCAGCACCCAGGGCGCGCGCTCCTCCCCCGCCACCGCTACCTGAACGAGCCCGTCGTCGTAGTCGGCGATGACGGCGTAGCCGTCGAGCACGAGGGGACGGCGCAGCATCTCCTCGTCGAGGGCCTCGGCTTCGGCGTGCAACCACTCCCGCTCGCCCTGGTCGAGCGCGGCCCGGGCGCGCTCGTGTTCGGCGAGCGCATCGGCCGAGATCGCGACGTCGGGGTTCGGGCCGGCCTCAGGCGTGGCCTCCCACGAACCCGTGACGGCGGCCCCGAGCACGGGGCGCAGGAGCCGGAGGCAGGCCTCGGGTTCCAACCACACGGTCGTATAGACGGTGAGATCGACCGCCGAGGCGGGGTCCGGCACGAGCACCGTGTCGGCCCTGTCGCGGGGCGCGCCGCTCTCGGTGGCGCCCCCCTGCCCGCCGGCTTCCCGGCCCGCACACCGCAGCGCTCCGCCCAGCCTGCGCGCCTGAGCGAGCAGGTGATGCAGCACTCGGCCCTCCAAGCCGACCGGTTCGCCGTCCGGGAACGCGTCGGGCAGACCGCCCAGCCCGCGCAGCTCCGGCGGGACCGGGTCGCCTCGTTGCACCGGGCACTGGAGGAGATAGGCCTGGGCGGTCCACGCCGGCAGGTCGAATCTCGCGCGCACGTCGTCGGTGAGTGAGAAGGGGCCCGCGAGCGC
>DATGSB010000167.1:0-2966 GCA_035303045.1 Actinomycetaceae bacterium
GTGTGGGCTCGGTCGCCGACCCGTACCCCGAGATCTCCTGGGCGGGCTCCTCCCCGGCGGCGCTGGACATCGCCGCCCGCTACGCCGACACCTTCTCGTTGTCCTCCGAACGCATCGACGGAACCCTCGAGGTCACCGCCCAGGTCAACGATCTCGCCGCGCGCTACGGCCGCAGCCTGCGGTTCTGGCACAACGGCAACCAGATCCTCGCCGCCACCGACGCCGAGGCGCGGGCGACCGCCGAGCGGATCGCCGACATCCTCGAGGGGCCCGACAGCCCGCTCGTGCTGGACGTCACGAAGCCCGAATCCGTGAGCCGCAAGCGGCTCATGGCCCAGGCCGCCGACGGCGACTGGGCGGAGCACGCCCTGTACATGCGCATCGCGCGCATCACCGGCGGGGAATCGGTGCCCGCCTTCGTGGGCACGCCCGAGACGGTGGCCGAAGGCATGCTCGCCTACTACGAGCAGGGCATCGAGATCTTCGGGATGGACCCCACCTGCTTCACGGAAGAAGAGGTTGAGCTCAAGCGCGAGCTGCTGCGGCTGCTGCACGAGGGGGCCCGCGAGATCGACGCCCGCCGCGCCGCCGAGGCGAGCGTGGACGCCGGGGCACTCGTCGCCGAGAGCGTGGCCCCGTGAGCGCCGCGACGGGGGTGGTCGGCGACACCGGTCAGTGGATCGCAGCCCACGCCGCCGACCTCAGCGCCTGGCGCCGCCACATCCACGCCCACCCCGAACTGGGGCACGCCGAGCACGCCACCACCGCCTACGTCGTCGACGTGCTCACGCGGGCGGGCCTCGCCCCCCGCGTGCTGCCCGCGGGCACCGGGGTCGTGTGCGACATCGGGCAGGGCGCCCGCACCGTCGCGTTGCGCGCCGATCTCGATGCGCTGCCGGTGCACGAGCGCACCGGTGCCACCTACGCCTCGCGCACCGAGGGCGTCATGCACGCCTGCGGGCACGACGCCCACGTCGCCGCGCTGCTGGGCGCCGGCATCGCGCTGCACTCCCTGGGCGCGGCCCTGCCGGGCCGGGTCCGGCTCATCTTCCAACCGGCCGAGGAGGTGATGACCGGCGCCCTGGAAGTCATCGAGGCCGGGGTGCTCGACGGCGTCGATGAGATCTTCATGCTCCACACGAGCCCCGACCTGCCGGTGGGCACCATCGGCTCCCGGGCCGGGACGCTGACGTCGTCCTCCGACGCCATCACCGTCACCCTCGACTCGCCCGGCGGCCACACCTCCCGACCCCACCTCACCGCCGACCTCATCCACGCGCTGTCCGGGCTCGCCCACGGGCTTCCCGGGCTGCTGTCGCGGCGCATCGATCCACAGCACGTGCCGATCCTCGTGTGGGGGCGCATCGCGGCGGGGCATGCCGCCAATGCCATTCCGCGCAGCGGGGAACTCAGCGGCACGCTGCGGCTGAAGTCCCGCGAGGCGTGGGACGCGGCCCCCGAGCTCGTCGCCGAACTCGTCGAGGCGCTCCTCACCGGCACCCGCGTCGCCCACGAACTGGGCTACCAACGCGGCGTGCCGCCCGTCGTCAACGCCGAGGCCAGCGTGGCCCGCGTGCGCGCGGCGGTCGCTGCCGAGTTCGGCGCCGAGCATTACCTCGAGATGCCCCAGGGCAGCGCCGGGGAGGACTTCGCCTACTACCTCGACCACGTGCCGGGCGCGATGGCGGTGTTCGGCGTCTGGGACGGCACCTCGCCCAAGCCGGTGATCCACACCGACCGCTACGACATCGACGAACGCGCCCTGCCCGTCGCCGCGCGCACCTACGCGCGCATGGCGCTGACCTCACTCACCACCTGAACCCCGTCAACCGACCACCCGTTCCACACCCACGAAGGACCCCCATGTCACGCACGACCGCCCGACGCGTCACGACCCTCACCCTGCTCGCCGCACTCACGCTGAGCGCCTGCGGTTCGGCGTCGGGGGAGGAGGGCGGAAGTGAATTTCGATTCCCTGTAACGGCGACTATTCCAACGCTTGATCCTCACGTCAGCCCCTCGGGCGTTGTGGCTGAGATCGATCGCCATATCTTCGAGACCCTCGTTGCGTACGACACTGCGTTGGTACCTCAGCCTGCTCTCGCGGAAGCATGGGAGACCGAAGACGACGGCGCCACGTGGACGTTCCACCTTCGCGATGACGTTACGTTCCACAACGGCGATCCACTCACGGCCGAGGACGTTGCGGCGTCTTTGAACAAGTGGAAACGGACGACGGCCCGGGCACAGACGTTCATGGGCGAATCCGAATTCTCTGTTGTCGATGATCTCACCGTCGAACTCGCGCTCGACTCGCCCCGAGGCGATGTTCTCGACCAGCTAGCGAACCCGCTCCAATTCGCTGCGATCATGCCGGCCTCTGTTATTGAGAACGCGGCCGCGGAGGGGGTGACGGAGTACGTTGGCACTGGGCCTTATGAATTCGTCGAATGGGCGCCGGATCAGCATGTTCATGTTGCTCGATATGAGGGATATGTAGGATCCGAGGCAGAATCTGATGGGTTATCCGGGAAGAAGAACGCCCATACCGAGAATCTCTACTTCGATTTCATCACCGATACCTCGACCCGTTTTTCAATGTTTTTAGCGGGAGATTATGACGTTGTCGACGTGAATGCCGACCAGCTCCCGCAAGTTGAAGCCCAAACCGACGTCGACATCGCGACTCAGCTCGCCACCGGGTTCAACGTCGTCTTCAACATGCAATCACCGATCTTCTCCGAGCTGCTCAACCGGGAGGCAGTGGCTGCGGCGATCGATGCAGACGACTTCATGCTCGCAGTCGTGTCCGACCCCGAGCTCTACCGTCTCAACCCGAGTTACGCCTTCCACGAGAATGAGGTCTGGTGGAGTGATGCCGGATCGGAGGGGGTTTACAACCAGGGAGATTCGGAGAAGGCGGCCGCGCTCGTTTCGGAGTCGGGATATGACGGCGAAGAGGTTCG
>DATGSB010000168.1:0-2328 GCA_035303045.1 Actinomycetaceae bacterium
GTGCTCGTCGCCTGCTCGGGGGGCGCCGATTCCTTGGCGCTCGCCGCCGCGACCGCCTTCACCGCACCGCGCCTCGGTCTTCGGGCTGGGGCCATCACCGTCGACCACGGTCTCCAAACCACCTCCACCGCCACGGCGCAGCGCGCCGCCCAGCAGTGCCGCGAGCTGGGCCTTGACCCCGTTGAGGTGCGCACCGTCGCCGTCGGCACCGAGGGCGGCCCGGAAGCAGCGGCCCGCGAGGCCCGATACGCCGCGCTTGAGGCCGCCGCCCGCGAACACGGCGCCCACGCCGTGCTGCTCGGCCACACCCTCGACGATCAAGCCGAAACCGTGCTGCTGGGCCTCGCCCGCGGTTCGGGGGCCCGCTCACTTGCCGGGATGGCACCCCGCCGCGGCCCGTGGTGGCGCCCACTGCTCGGCATCACCCGGGATGAGACCGAAGTCGCCTGCCGCGCCGAAGGTCTCACCTGGGCAGAGGACCTCACCAACGAACTCGACGGCCCCTGGCGGCGCGCCGACGGCGGGCCGCTGCGACGCTCCGCGGTGCGCCACCTCGCGCTGCCCGCGCTGCGCGAGGCTTTGGGGGAGGCCGTCACCGCCAACCTTGCCCGCACTGCGGAGCAGTTGCGCCGCGACGCCGACCTGCTCGACGCCCTGGCCGAGGAGGCCGCCGAAAAGGCCGGGCTGCGCCTCACCGCGGCAACTTCCCCCCTCTCCCTCGATATCGCCGTCCTGGCCGATCAACACCCCGCCATCCGCACCCGCGTCCTCCACCGGGCGGCCCGGGCGGCCGGCAGCTCAGCCGGCGCGCTCAACCACCGCCACATCGACGCCCTCGACGCGCTGGTCACCACCTACCGCGGGCAAGGCGAAACCCGGCTGCCCGGCGGTGTCACCGCGTGGCGCGAATGTGGCAGGCTGAAGCTGCGCCGAAACTGACATAGGGAGCACACGTGGATGCCAGCGATATGGGCGATGACCTCGAAGAGGTCTTGGTCACCGCCGAACAGATCGACGCCCGCCTCGACGAGCTCGCGGCGCAGATCGACGCCGACTACGCGGGGAAAGATCTGCTGCTCGTCGGTGTGCTGCGCGGTGCGGTCATGGTGATGGCCGATCTCTCCCGCAAACTGCACACCCAGCTGGAAATGGACTGGATGGCGGTGTCCTCCTACGGCTCGGGCACCCGCTCCTCCGGGGTGGTGCGCATCCTCAAAGACCTCGACACCGACATCCACGGCCGCCACGTGCTCATCGTCGAAGACATCATCGACTCCGGCCTCACCCTGTCATGGCTGGCCTCCAACCTGCGCAGCCGCGGCCCCGCCTCCCTGGAGATCGCCACGCTGCTGCGCAAACCCGAGGCGAAAAAGGTCGACGTCGACGTGCGTTACGTCGCTTTCGACATCCCACCCGCCTTCGTCGTCGGCTACGGGCTGGATTACGCCGAGAAGTACCGCCACCTGCCCTTCGTGGGCACCCTCGCCCCGCACGTCTATGGCGGCTGACCCGCCCCACCGTACAGCCCTGCGCGAACACGCTCACGTAAGGTGCCGCAGGTTGTGTACGGTCAAGCGATGACGGTTCGACCAGGAGGGACGAGGCGCCTGCGCCACCACAACCGATGAACGCCAAGAAGATCCTGCGCGGCCCCATCATCTGGGTCCTTCTCGTGCTCGTGCTCTTGTTCTTCGGGGCACGCCTGCTCACCACCAGCCAGATCGCCGATATCGACACCTCCGACGGCCTGGAACTGCTCGCCGGTGACACGGTCGAACAAGTCGAGGTCAACGACGTCACCCAGCGGGTGGAGCTCGTCCTCACCGAAGACTTCGACGACCTCGGCGACCACGTCGCCTTCTACTACGCGGTGCCCCAAGGCCCCACGGTGATGGACGCCATCACCGCAGCCGACCCAGCAGGCGGCTACAACACCGAGGTGCCGCAGCCCTCCGCCTTCGGCTCGCTGTTCGCCTTCCTGCTGCCGATGATCATCATCCTCGGCCTGTTCTGGTTCCTGCTCAGCCGCATGCAAGGCGGGGCCGGCGCCATGCGCTTCGGTAAGTCACGGGCCAAGCTGGTGTCCAAGGAGACCCCGCAAGTCACCTTCGCCGACGTCGCCGGGGTGGATGAAGCGGTGGAGGAACTCCACGAGATCAAGGAATTCCTTTCCTCCCCGGAACGCTTCAAAGCGGTCGGCGCCAAAATCCCCAAGGGTGTGCTGCTCTACGGCCCGCCCGGCACCGGTAAGACGCTGCTCGCCCGCGCGGTAGCCGGAGAAGCGAATGTGCCGTTCTACACCATCTCCGGGTCGGACTTCGTGGAGAT
>DATGSB010000169.1:0-2570 GCA_035303045.1 Actinomycetaceae bacterium
CTGACCAGCATGCTCATCGTTGACCTGCGGTTATGACTCCTTGAAGAGTTGGTGACGGTTGAGTAACTTCGTGGTCAGCCACGGTCGGATCGAAGGCGCCCCGGACGGCGCTTCGAGGGCCGAGGGCCTCTAGTAGCCGGACCCGCGTGTTCATTAGAAAACGACTGCGTGACCTGACGCCGCGGTCGGTCCGAAGGACGCGCGGGTTCCGGCTGCAGAGCGCCACCGCGGCGCATGTCTTCCCCCTCGCCCGGGTCACCTAGGCTAGATCCGTGCCCCGCCTTGCCACCGCCCCCGCGATGCTGCTTGCCATCCTCGGCGGACTGGCCACCGATGCCGCGTTCCCGGGTCGATCATGGTGGCCATTGGCGCCGGTGGGCGTGGCGCTACTCCTCCTCGCGCTTCGGGGCAGGGGAGTCTTCGGCGGCATGGGGACCGGCCTGCTGTGGGGTCTGTCGTTCTTCCTACCCCACCTCTATTGGGCCCATCCGGCGGCGGGCCTGGTCCCGTGGTTCCTGCTCGGATTCGCCCAAGCCCTGTTCATCGCCGTCTTCGGTGGCATGCAGTCACTCGCGCACCGCTGGACGCTGGTGCAGGCCCGCCCGTGGCTGGGGGCGATCCTCACCACCGCGCTATGGGTGAGCGTGGAGCAATTGCGAGGGGTCGCGCCCTTCGGCGGTCTGCCGTGGGGGATGTTGGCGTTCTCCCAGACATCGGGCCCCCTCCTTCGGGCCGCTTCCCTCGGCGGGGTCGTGCTCATCTCCGCCGTCGTCGTGCTGTTGGCGGTGCTGACGGCGCACATGCTCGTGGCGCTGCGCCGCGGCTCCGTGTGGCGCGCCGGTCTCGCCGTGTGTGCAGGGGCGATCATCCTGCTGGCGAGCGCCATCGTTCCGGTGAACACTCGGGCCGAGGCCGGCCACCTGCGGGTGGCCGCAGTGCAGGGCAACGTGCCCGGCACCGGCCTCGACGCCTTCGCGGTGCGTCGCGACGTCGTCGAGCGGCATGCCGCCGGAACCGAGGCACTCGCCGAGCGGTTCGATCCCGGTGACCTCGACGTCGTGCTGTGGCCCGAGAATTCCTCCGACGTCGACCCGAGGGTCGATGCAGCCACCGCCACCCTCATCGATGACGCCGCGCGCGCCGTCGACGCCCCGATCCTCGTGGGAACGCAGCGCTACACCGAGAACCACCGGTACAACGAGTCGGTGCTGTGGGAACCGGGCCAGGGGGTCACCGACGTGTACACCAAACAACACCCCGCGCCCTTCGCCGAGTACATTCCGCTGCGCGACCTTGCGCGTCGGGTTACCGATGCCGTCGACCTCGTGACCGTGGACATGCTGGCCGGGACCGAGCCGGGCATCATCGAGCTGGCCAGCGACCGCCACGGTAGGACGGTCCCGTTGGCCGTGGGCATCTGCTTCGAGGTCGCCTACAGCGACATCGTGCGCGAGGCCGTCGTCGAAGGCGGCGAGCTCATCGTCATCCCGACGAACAACGCCTCCTTCGGCTACACCCAGGAGTCCGAGCAGCAGCTCGCAATGTCGGTGTTTCGCGCGGTCGAGCACGCCCGGGCGACCGTGCACGTCTCCACGGTCGGCAAGAGCGCCCTCATCGCCCCCAACGGCGTCATCATCGACAGCGGTGGGCACTTCACCGCCGAACAGCTGAGCGAGGCACTGCCGCTGCGAACCTCACTCACCCTCGCCACCCGCCTGGGCCCCTGGCCCGCGATCGCAGCGGCCATCCTCGCGGGGCTGGGGCTGCTCGGGGCGGTCGCCGGGCGGCGCGTGGCCCCCGGTCGGGCCCTCGGCGGGCTGTCGTGAGAACCCTCGTCATCATCCCGACCTACAACGAGCGGCGCGCCCTGCCCGACACGGTGCGCCGGCTGCGCGCGGCCGCCCCCGCGGTCGACGTCCTCATCGCCGATGACAACAGCCCGGACGGCACCGGCGCCCTCGCCGATGAACTGGCCGCGGCGGACTCCCACGTGTCCGTACTCCACCGAGAAGGTAAGGAGGGACTGGGGCCCGCCTACCTGGCCGGCTTCGCCTGGGCGCTGGAGCGTGGCTACGAGCTCGTAGCGGAGATGGACGCCGATGGATCCCACCAACCCGAGCAGCTCCCGGCGCTGCTCGCGGCGATCGGCCAGGACGACGACCTCGACCTCGTCATCGGCTCGCGTTGGGTGGGCGGGGGAGAGGTGGTGAACTGGCCGTGGCACCGCCAGGCGCTGTCGCGGGGCGCGAACACCTACGTGCGGGTGCTGCTCGGCATGCCGGTACGCGACGCCACCGCCGGGTTTCGGATCTATCGCGCGCGGCGCCTGGCCTCGCTGTCGCTCGACGACGTCGCCTCGCAGGGCTACTGCTTCCAGGTCGACATGACGTGGCGGGTGGTGCGCGAGGGCGCGGGCGTGCGGGAGGTACCCATCAGCTTCGTCGAGCGCGAGGTAGGGGAGTCGAAGATGAGCCGGCGCATCATCGTCGAAGCCCTGGCGCGCACGACCTCATGGGGCCTGGCACATCGCGCCGGTCAGCTGCGACGGCTCCTGCGACGGCGCTGAGGTG
>DATGSB010000170.1:0-2898 GCA_035303045.1 Actinomycetaceae bacterium
AACAGGTGGACGACGGCCGCAAGATCGTTGTGGCGACCCCGGGGGCGGAGCCCGCGGCCCCCGGTGGATACGCCGCGGCGCTCCTGCTCGATGCGGCGATGGGCAGCGGTTCCACCGTGCTCGGCGTCAACATCGCCGCGATGCGCCGGTGGATCAACGCCGCCGTCCTCGTCCGAGCATCCGACGACGGCGGGCGGGTCATGCTGCTCGGCCACCCGCCGGTGGCGACAAGCCAGGCCTTCGTTCGCTGGGACCCCGCGGGCCTCGCCGAGCGTGAACTCGCCGAACGCCTCGAGCTCGCCCTGCCCCCCGCCGTCCGGGCCGCGGCAGTGACGGGCGAGCCGGCGGCGCTACGCGCCTTCCGACGCGACCTGCGGTTGCCGGCGACAGCGGAGGTGCTCGGCCCCGTCCCCGTGAGCCCCGAGGAACACCGCCTCATCTTGCGGACGCCGCGCGCGGACGGCAGCGCGCTGTCGGCTGCGCTGCACGCCGCTGCGGCCCTCCGCAGCGCCCACCGGGACACCGCGCCCGTGCGCATCCAGGTCGACGCGCTGGACGTGTCATAGCCAGCCGCCGAGGGCCAACCCGAGCAGCGCGACACCAGTGACGGTGAGCCACAGGATCGCGCCCAGCAGCAGCGGGCGCAGCCCGGTGCCGCGCAACGTGTTCACGTCCGTGGCCAGCCCGATCGCGGCAAGAGCCACAGTGACGAAGAAGCCGGAGAGCCAGCCGGCGACGTCCTGCGCGGCGCCCGACAGCCAACCGGCGGAGTTGACGGCAGTCATGAGGACGAACCCCACGAGGAACCATGGGATAAGGCGCCGCGCCGGCGGAAGCCCGGCCGGTCCGGCGACCCGGCGGCGACGCCGCGTCACAACCACCGCCAGCCCGAGGCTCAGGGGAATGAGCATGAGAGTGCGCAGTAGCTTCACGACGACCGCCTCCGTGGCGGCCTGCGGGCCGTAGATCGTGCCGGCCGCCACCACCGAGGAGGTGTCGTTGATCGCGGTTCCGGCGAGGATTGCGAAGGCCGGCTCGGTCATGCCAAGCACGTGCCCGAGGAAGGGAAACAGCAGGATGGCGGCGATATTGAACACGAAGACGGTGGACAGTGCGTAGGCGACCTTGGGGCCCTGGGCGCGCAGCACCGGGGTAATGGCCGCGATGGCCGAGGCACCGCAGATGGCCGTGCCGATCCCGATGAGGGCGCGCAATTCGCCGCCCACGCCGAGCGCGCGGCCGATGACTGCGGCAGCGAGCAGGCATGCGACGAGGGTGGCGATCATGATCGGCACGGAACGCCAGCCCACGGCGGCCGCCTCCACGAGTGACAGCCGGGCACCGAGGAGCACGACGCCGACCTGCAGCACGACCGTGCTCGCCGCGCGCAGTCCGGGCGCCAGCGCCCCCATGCCGTCCCTGCGGGGAGAACGGCGCCACACCACCGAGACGACGAAGCCCAGGAGGATGGCGATCACCGGGGCCCCCATGGTCGGCACGAGGCGCCCCACGGCGGTGGCCAGGGCGGCGATGCCGGCCGCTAGCACCAGGCCGGGCAGGCGGGTCTGCAACGTGGTCACCAGGTGATTCTTCCCCCTTTCGCGGCGGCCGCGGGCACGATCGCGGGGGCCAGCGGCCGCGCCATAGACTGCGGCCCATGCGTGTGCTGTTCGCTGGAACCCCGGAGGTCGCGCTCCCGACGCTCGAGGCCCTGCTGGCCTCCGACCACGACGTCGTCGGGGTTCTCACCCGGCCCGATGCCCGCCGCGGCCGCGGCCGACGCCTCGCGGCCAGCCCCGTGGCGCAACTGGCAGAGCAACACGAGGTTCCGACCCTCAAGCCGGCCACGCTGCGCGACGCCGAGGCTCACGCCGCCCTGCGCGAACTCACCGCCGACGTCGCCGTCGTCGTCGCCTACGGCGGCATGATTCCCCCCGATCTCCTCGACACGCCGCCGCACGGGTGGATCAACCTGCATTTCTCACTCTTACCCGCCTGGCGCGGGGCGGCGCCGGTGCAACACGCCATCATGGCCGGGGACGACATCACGGGGGCGAGCACCTTCCGCATCGAGGAGGGGCTGGACACCGGTCCGGTCTTCGGCACGCTCACCGAGCGCATCCGCAGTGATGACACCGCGGGCAGCCTCCTGCAGCGCCTCGCCGAGGCGGGGCCCACCCTCGTGCTCGCGACGCTTGACGCCATCGCCGATGGCACCGCCACCCCGGTGCCCCAATCGCCCGAGGGCGTGAGCCTCGCCCCGAGGCTGCGACCGGAGGACGCCCGCATCGACTGGTCGCTTCCGGCTGCCGCGATCGAACGACGTGTGCGCGGCACGACGCCCGCCCCCGGGGCGTGGACGACGACACCCGATGGTGCCCGCCTCAAGGTGGGGCGGGTGACGGCGCGTGAGGAGCCGGCACTGCCGCCGGGGGAACTCTCGGTCGCCAAGGACGGCGTGCTCGTGGGCACCGGCTCGACCCCGCTGGCCCTCGGCGAGGTCGCCCCCGCGGGACGGTCGTGGATGGCAGCGGCGGACTGGGCGCGTGGCGCCCGCTTCGAACCCGGCGCGCGTCTCGGCGGGGAGGCCCCGTGACGCGGGACTCCAGGCCGCGGCGCTCTGGTCCCCGCGAGGGCCGACCAGCACGGCAAGGACGCGGCGGCCAGCCCCGACGGCGCGGCGAGCACGGACGGCAACGGCCCCCGAGGCAGCAGAGTCGGCCGACGCCGGGGCCCGACCCCGCGCGACGGGCTGCCCTGGAGACGCTGCAGGCGGTCACCGAACGCGACGCCTACGCCAACCTCGAGCTGCCCCGGCTCCTGCGCGAATACGAGATCGGCGGGCGCGACGCCGCACTCGCCACGGAACTGTCCTACGGCACGCTGCGTTTCCGGGGC
>DATGSB010000171.1:0-3085 GCA_035303045.1 Actinomycetaceae bacterium
ATCGAGCGAGATCACCGTGGCGTTGACGGCCTTGGCGATCTGGATCTTGTCGTGCAAGATCGCGTTCATGAGCTGCCGGTGGTAGCGCATGGTGGGGCTTTGTCCGGTGACGAACGCGTGGGCCTTGGCGAAGCCCAGCCCGAAGTTGAGCGACAGCGCTCCGCGCTTCGCCGCCTCGTCTTCCGCTCCCGGGTCGCCGGTGACGTAGAGCCCCGGGATGCCCAGCGTCGCGCCCGCCCGCGCTAGCTGCATGAGTGAGTTCAGTACCGTCGCCGGCTGCTCCTTCTCGGCCTCTGCGCCGTGACCGCGGGCCTCGAAGCCCACCGCGTCGACGGCACAGTCGACTTCCGGCACCCCGAGGATCTGGTCGATCTGGTCCACCGGGTCGCCCTTGGAGATGTTGACGGTTTCACACCCGAAGCTACGCGCTTGCGCCAGGCGTTCCTCCTGCAGGTCGCTGACGATGACGACGGAGGCACCCAGGAGCTGGGCGCTGACCGCGGCGGCCAAGCCCACGGGCCCCGCCCCAGCGATGTAAACCGTGGAGCCGGGCTGAACACCGGCGCTGTAGACCCCGTGGAACCCGGTGGGCAGGATGTCGGCAAGCATGGCGAGATCGAGGATCTTCTCCATCGCTTGATCCTTGTCGGGGAACGTCAACAGGTTGAAGTCGGCGTAGGGGACGAGGACGTACTCGGCTTGGCCGCCTACCCAGCCACCCATGTCGACGTAGCCGTATGCCGAACCCGGCTGATCGGGGTTGACGTTGAGGCAGATGTGGGTGTTGCGCTCCTTGCAGTTTCTGCAGCGCCCGCATGCAATGTTGAACGGCACGCTGACGAGGTCACCCTTCTTGATGAACTCGACGTCGCGACCCGTTTCGATGACTTCCCCGGTGATCTCATGCCCGAGCACGAGGCCCTCCGGTGCCGTGGTGCGCCCCCGGACCATGTGTTGGTCGGAGCCGCAGATGTTGGTCGCGACCACCTTGAGGATCGCGCCGTGTTCCACCTTTCGGCCGATGTTGGCAGGGTTGACGCCGGGGCCGTCCTTCAGCTCGAATTCCGGGTAGGGGCTGTCGATGACCTCGACACGCCCTGCGCCCGCATAGCTCACCGCTTTGTTAGCCACGCTGGTTCCCTCCGCTTGGTTGGCTGCACCGAACCTCGCGCTATGTCGATCGCTACTGGGAAGTCCCGTGAATCGAAATACCGTAGGCGCCGGTGCCTGGGAATTCACCGTTGCAGGAATGTTATGGTACTGCAACCCCGTCGACGTCCGCAGGCATGGACCCGTGACGCTCCTCGAGCGGCCGAGCTGTCGCCCTGCCGACGGATACCGGTGAGCTAACGGCGCTGCCCGCGCCCCATCCCTGCGCTAACTCACATGAGTCCGTCGAAAAGGGCGTCTGGAACCTATGAGTTACGACGGCAAGGGGTGAGTGAACGGCGTCATCGGTCTGGCTCCCATGAGCTAGCGCCGTTGGCACCCGCTAGGCGTCTGGCTCCCATGAGCTTGCGCCCCCGGGGGGCCGGGCGGTGCGGCTGCGGACGCGGCGCCGAGGTGGTGGAGGCTAGTCCGACTCTTGGGTGAGCCAGCTGAGGAGGAGGGCCGCGCCGAATCCCGTGGGGCCCTCGGGGCTGTCGGCGCGCGCCTTGGGGGTGCGCCCCGCCCCGGCGATATCGAGGTGCGCCCACATGGTGTCGCCGACGAAGTGCTGGAGGAACAGCGCGGCGGTGATGGATCCGCCCCCGACATGCGGGACGGTGCTCTGGTGGCACAGATCGGCCACCGGGGACTCCAGGCTGGCCCGGTAGTCCTCGACGAGCGGCATCCGCCAAAGGTGGTCGCCACTGGCCGCGCCCGCCGAGGTCAGCTCCTCGGCCAGCTCGTCGCTCGTGGCGTACAACCCCGCATGTCCTCGACCGAGCCCGAGGGTGATGGCGCCGGTGAGGGTGGCGACATCGATGATGGTCGCCGGGCGGTGCGTGGCGACCGTCCACGCCAGGGCGTCGGCGAGCACCATGCGCCCTTCGGCGTCGGTGTTCGTCACTTCGATCGTGGTGCCGTCCCACGCGGTGACGACATCGCCCGGGCGGTAAGAGCTGCCGCTCACCGCATTCTCGGCCAGCGGGAGCACCGCCACGAACCGCCGAGTGACTCCCGACTGCGCAGCGGCGACTGCGGCGGCGAGCACCGCCGCCGCACCGCCCATGTCGGTCTTCATCCCGATCATGGCGTCGCGCGGCTTGATCGACAGTCCACCGGTATCGAACGTGATGCCCTTACCGACGAGCGCGACCGTGTCGCCGGCGGCCCCCGGCGGGTCGTAGTCGAGCACGACAAGGCGCGGGTCGCTGGCAGAGCCCCCGCCGACGGCGAGAAGGGCACCGAAGCCATTGCGGCGTAACCATGCCGCGTCGTGCACGGTCACCGTAAGATGGTCGATTCCCGCGCCCAGTCGCTCGGCCTGCTCCGCGAGCCACTGCGGGTTCTTGATGTTGGACGGGATCGCGGCCAACCAGCGCGCCTCGCAGGTGGCGGCGGCTGAGCGTTGCCCGGCCGCGACGGCGCGTTCGGCTTGGGCGTCGACGTCTAAGAAAATGAAGCGTTGCGCGGGTTCGGTTCCGGGGCGCTTTCCCTGGCCGAGCCAGGGCGTGCGGTAGGAGGCGAGGAGGGCCCCGGTGACGAAGGCGCGAAGCCCCTCGGCGGTGGCGCCGAGCGCGGCCGTCATCACGATCGACCCGAGCCCGGCAGCCGCTTTTCCGAGCGCCGCCCCGGCCTCGCGCAGATCGGCCACGCTGCCGTCGCCGACGCCCAACAGGATGAGTCGGGCGGGCAGCGATTCCCAGCCGAAGCCGTCCGCGCCGGCGGCAGGTGGCAGGGGCACGGTCGCCACGTGTCCCGCGCGGCCCTCGTGCCTCTCCCGCCGGGCGATCTCGGAGAGATCGAGACGGTAACGTTCGGCCACTTCGGCGGCGCCGAGCCGCGGCTGGACACCCTCACCGGTCTCGGGTTCCGGAGCGAGGGTGACGACGATGGCGTCGATCTGCCCGCCGTCCCACCACCAGCCGTCCTCGCTGAG
>DATGSB010000172.1:0-3713 GCA_035303045.1 Actinomycetaceae bacterium
TTCCAGCAGGTCACGCAATTCGTTGCCGGCATTGCGCCAGTGCATGGCGGCCGGCTCTGTCGCCGCGATGGCCTCGGCGCGTTCCACGAGCGCCGTGCGCTCGGTGAGGGCGCGCGCCTTGTTCGCCTCTCGCTCGGCGGCCAGCTCCTCCTTGCGGGCAGCGCTTCGATCCTCGAGGGTCCCCAGGAGGGCGCGAAGCGAGTCGAGGTCTCCGACGGCCGCGGGTGCCTCCAGCGCCTCGCGAAGGGTCGCCAGCGTCTGGTTGATCTCCTTATCGGTGAGTTGCGGAAGACGAGTCTCGAAGAGCTTGACCTGCGCCTGCAAGTCAAGGAATCGACGGACGTAGAGGCCCAAGGCCTCGTCGCGTTCCGCGCCCGGGTACTGGCCCACGGCGCGGTCGCCCGCGGCCTCTTTCACCCACACCGTTCCGTCGTCGTCGATGCGCCCCCATTCGGCCGCCGCGGCGGATTCGCGGGCGTCGTCGAGCAAGGGTTTGACCGCCGGCGTCGCAGGCACCTGCGCGGGCGTGGGCCCGGGGCGCGGCGGCCTGGGCATCGGCGTCACCCGCTCGGCCCGTTCCGGCTCGTTCTCCGGCTGGGCTGTGGGTTGCTCGCTCACGAGACGGTCACTCCTTCAATGGTGACGGGAAGCAACGGTTGACTGCCTCCCTCGACGGTGCCCTCGGCTCCGACCCGTTCGAGGATATCGAGACCAGAGGTGATTCGGCCGAAAACGGAGTAACCGCCGGCCTCGTCCGCGGGCAGCTGTACATCGGCGAAGACGAGGAAGAACTGGCTGCCCATCGACTCGGCGTCCCCGCCGCGACGAGCCATGGCGAGCGTTCCTGCGGGGTACATGTCGGTGCTGGGCGCGTTCTCGATCGGGCCGAACGAATAGCCCGGGCCGCCCGTGCCGGTGGCGGTCGGGTCGCCGCACTGCAGCAACGAGTCCGGCAGGAGGCGGTGACACTGGGTGGCGTCGAAGAATCCGTCACGCGCGAGCTGGATGAAGTTGGATGTGGCCTGGGGCGCCTCTGCCCCGAAGAGCTCGAGCTCGATGTCGCCCTCCGACGTCGTGAGGGTCGCCTGCCAGTTTCGGCCTTCGGCAAGATCTGGCGACGGGACGCCGCTGGTCGCCCGGGGTGGCGGGAGGTCGGAGGCGGGGCGGTTGAGCACCAGCAGCGCTATCACCAGGGCGACGATGAGAAGAGCCGCCGCAACAATGGTGATCGTTATCCGACGGCGCCGACGTGCCAGGCGTCTCACCTCTCGTACGTCGCGCTTATGAGCACGACGTACCTCGTAATCCCGCTGTTGGCTGCGGGTCCGGCTCACGGCACCTCCTGGGCGAAAGGGCGCGGCAGAACGCCCCATATTGCTGATCGGCGGTCAGTCTAGGGGCAAGTGGCCCCGGCGCGGGCGCTGCGCTCAGGATCGTCGAGACGGTGAGAGGCATTACGTTGGAGACATGCTCATCACAACGTTGACAGCCACGGTTTTCGCCGCCAATTGCCTCATCCTCAGTAAGGAGGGCGCCGCAGTCGTCGTCGATCCCGGGGCTGGCACAGCCGCTCGCGTTGCCGCCGCCTTGCGGCAGGCGGAACTCGAACTGAAGGCCGTGTACCTCACGCACGGACATCCCGATCACGTGTGGGAGGCCGCCGCCGTCGCCGGGGAGCTGCCCGTGTTCATCTCAGCCGACGACGCACCTCTCCTTGAGGGCCCCGCCGGTGAACCTGGCTCGGAACGCGCCCTGCAGTTCGCTCAGATGGCTGGGAGCGAGTGGGTGGCCCCCAGTAACGTCGTGACATTCACTCCCGGTGAGGAGGTCGCCCCCGCCGAGGGCTTCACATTCCGCACGTTCGCTGCCCCCGGGCACACCCCCGGCAGCGTGCTGGCGGTCCTCAACGAGCACGCGCAGCTCCACGGCGACATGGCTGCTCCGGCGATCGCTGGTCCTCAGCAGATCGTGCTCACCGGCGATGTCATCTTCGCCGGCTCCATCGGCCGCACCGATCTGCCCGGCGGGGATCCCGCGGCCATGCGTGACACCCTTCGCACGGTGCCGCCGCAACTGCCTGCTGATGCCGTGTTGCTGCCTGGTCACGGGCCTGCCACACGCCTGGCGGACGAACTGGTGACGAACCCGTTCTTGGTGGGCGCCCAGGGCGTGGGATGATTCAGGCCATGGCACGACCCACGCCCCTATCGGGCTTTCCGGAATGGCTACCCACCGACCGCGCGGTCGAGCGCGCCGTCATCGACACCTTGCGTCGAACCTTCGAATTGCATGGATTCAGCGAGATTGATACCCGTGCCGTGGAGCCGGTGGAGGAACTCACTCGCCAAGGGGAAACAGCCAAAGAGGTCTATGTCATTTCGCGGCTGCACGACGGGGAGCAGGGCGGCGGCGAAGCCCGGCTCGGACTGCACTTCGATCTCACCGTGCCGCTCGCGCGATACGTGGTGGAGAACGCTGGAAAGCTCGTCTTCCCCTTCAAGCGTTATCAGATCCAGAAAGTCTGGCGTGGTGAACGTCCCCAGGAGGGCCGGTTCCGCGAGTTCTATCAGGCCGATATCGACGTCATCGGCTCCCAGGAGCTCGCCTTCCATTACGAGGTCGAGCTCCCTCTGGTGATGGCGGAAGCCCTGTCGGCGTTGCCGCTGCCGCCGATTCGCATGGCCGTGAACAACCGCAAGGTGGCCGAGGGCTTTTACCGGGCCATCGGGGTTTCGGGCGTCGCGGCAACACTGCGGGCCGTGGACAAGCTCGCGAAGATCGGTCACGAGGCCGTCGCGGCTGAGCTCACCGACCAGGGCATCGCATCCGCCGAGCAGGCGGAGCGGATCCTTGCGCTGGCAGATGTGCGGGGGGCCGACGAAACGGTCGCGGAGCGAGTACGGGCTTTGGGAGTGAGTAGCGAGCTGCTGACCGAAGGGCTCGAAGAGCTCAGCGCCCTCATCGCCGCCGCCAACGAGCGTCTCCCCGGAGTCATCGAAGCCGACCTGTCGATCGCCCGCGGGCTGGACTACTACACGGGTTCCGTTTACGAGACGACGATCGAGGGGCATGAGGACCTCGGGTCCATTTGCTCCGGTGGGCGTTACGACTCGCTCGCGCAGCAAGGTGGTCAGGTGTACCCGGGCGTCGGGCTGTCGATCGGCGTTTCGCGCCTCGTGGCGCGGGTGCTGTCCGCAGGGATGGCGACCGTCAATCGGGGCGTCCCGACCGTGGTGCTCGTCGCGTTGGGCTCCGAGGACGATCGCGCGGCGGCCCAGCGCGTCGCGCATGCGTTGCGCCGCCGAGGCATCGCAGCTGATGTGGCCCCCTCCGCCGCCAAGTTCGGCCGCCAGATCAGGCACGCCGACCGGCTGGGAATCCCGTTTGTATGGTTCCCCGCGAGTGATGCCGGTGGCGATGAGGTCAAGGACATCCGTTCCGGGGAGCAGGTCGCGGCTGACGTCCAGACATGGGAGCCGCCTGCGGCTGACCTGACGCAGCGCCTGGTCCCAGGTTCGGCCGAAGAGTAGGACGTCGCCCCGGGTAGTCGGGCGACGCCCGCTACGTTTTCTCTGGTCGTCGCGGCCCACGCAATCCACAGATTGCGAGCCGCTCCATGTCGTTGTCGTACCCCTCCGCTAGCCTGATTGCAGGTTCGAACAACAGTTCGAGGAGGTGGGGTCAATGTCGACGCCAGGCAACGAGTACGGCGA
>DATGSB010000173.1:0-13388 GCA_035303045.1 Actinomycetaceae bacterium
ACGCTCCCGACTCGGGGTACCCGCCTCGGTGGGAATCGCGGCGACGAAGTTCGTCGCGAAGCTCGCCTCCGGGTTCGCCAAGCCCGACGGCTCCTATCTCGTTCCCAAGGCCGCCACCGTCGCCTTCCTTCACTCGTTGCCCGTAGGCGCGCTGTGGGGAGTGGGCGAAAAAACGCGCGAGCGACTCGAGCGCTACGGCCTCACCACGGTGGCCGACCTCGCGGGATATCCCGTGGCGCGGCTCCAGCGGATCGTCGGTACGGCCGCCGGGCGTCGGCTGCATGAGCTCGCCCACGGGCGCGATCCTCGTGCCGTGGAGCCCGAGCGGATCGAGAAATCGATCGGCGCCGAACGCACCTTCGATCACGACATCAGCGACCGCGACGAACTGAGATCCATCCTGCTGGAATTGAGCCATCGGGTTGCCGCCAGGCTGCGTCGCGCGCGATGCACCACGGCCACCGTGAGCCTGAAGTTGCGCCACGCGGACTTCACGACGATCACCCGGTCGCGCACGATCACCCCCAGCGACGTCGCCCACGATCTCTACACCACGGCCCTCGGGCTCTTCGAAGCCGTGGAGATTCCCCCGAGCGGCGTGCGCCTGCTCGGCGTGCGGGCCGAGCAGCTCGCCCATGGTTCCCACGGGGTGCAGTTGCGCCTCGACGAGGCCGACCACCGCCGGGAGGCCGAGGCAATCATGGACGGTGTGCGCGAGCGTTTCGGGCCGTCCGCCCTTCGCCCGGCCAGCCTGTTGCAACGAGAAACGCGCGGCCGTCACGGCGGCGAATCGACCTCCCGAGACACCTCCGGCCCACCCCGGCCATAGCGGTGGTCCACCGCCCCCCGCTGGCATTAGACTGAGTGGACCGAACTCGTCATGAGTTCTCCCCCCGGCAGGTGAATCGGAGGACCGATGCCACTGTCTGAGTACGAGCAGCGAGTGCTCCAGCAGATGGAGCAGCAGCTCCGATCCGACGACCCGCGGTTCGTGAGCCAACTGGCCGCCGCGCCCAAGTTTGGTGTGCGTCGGATCATTCTCGGCATCCTCGCGCTCATCGCCGGGCTCATCCTGCTGGTCGCAGGAGTCGCGTCGAGCCTCGTGTGGCTCGGCGTTCTGGGATTCATCGCCATGCTGGGGGGCGTCATGCTTGCGATCAGCAAGCCCCGCAAGGGCCCCGAACCAGGCCCGGGTGCTCGCCCGGCCAAGACTCGAGGATCAACGCCCTCGGGCCCCGGTTTCATGGACCGGATGGAAAACCGCTGGGACCAGCGCCGGGACGACCTCGGCCGCTAGCCGAGTTGACGGCGCCGCGAGGGTGCGGCGCCCATGGCCCGCGCCTAGGTCTTACCTTCCCGTCGGGTGCGCGCTCTGGAAGCCGTGAGTTTCGACGGGATCCGGGGATCCAGCGGTAGGAGCCCACTTCGCTCCACCTAGCGCCCCCCATCGCTCCAACTGCATTCCCCACCTCGCTCCAACGGCGTTCCCCACCTCGCTCCACCTCGTTCCGCCACCTCGCTCCACGGGCGCCTCGGCACGCCCTCAAGGCGCTCGCCCCGAGCCTCCATTCCGCCCCACCGCCGGACCCGTGGCCATTGGGCAACCGCCCCGGGTGTGCCGAGAACGTGCCATTCGTCGCTCGACCGCCGTCACGCCGCAAGAGTTGCTCCACTTCACCCCACACAGCTGACCTGCACTTTTGCCGACACACTCTCGAATATTGCCCGTGTCTGCCGTTGACGGGGGAGTGAAGTGGAGTAATGTGGGGCGAACTGGCGGACCGTGGCTGCGATGAGGGGAGGCGACATGTTCCTGGGAACCTACTCGCCGCGCCTCGACGACAAGGCTCGCCTCATCCTTCCCGCCAAGTTCCGTGATCAGCTGGCCGAGGGCCTCGTGCTCACTCGCGGCCAGGAGCGGTGTATCTACGTCTTTCCCATGCAGGAGTTCGAGCGCATGCACGAGCAGCTGCGCCAGGCGCCCGTGACCAGCCGCCGGGCCCGGGATTACCTGCGGGTGTTTCTGTCGGGAGCCAGCGACGAGCAGCCCGACAAGCAGGGCCGTATCACCGTGCCGGCGATGTTGCGCACGTACGCGGGGTTGGAACGCGACCTCGCCGTCATCGGCGCCGGCACGCGCGTCGAAATCTGGGACGCCGAAGCGTGGGAGACCTACCTCACCGCCTCCGAGGAGGCCTTCTCCGAGACCGAGGAGGAGGTGGTCCCCGGGCTGCTGTAGCGAAGCGGACCTCACCCGCTGGGCGAGGTCTCTCACCGCGTTTCTGGCGCACTTCCCCGGCGCCAGAGCAGGCGGGGAGAGTCCTGGCCTCGCGGCCACCGAGGTACTGAGACAACCCGAGGCGGCGCAGCCTCGAGGAGAAAGGTACGACGCAACGGATCGAACGACTCACGGGATGGCGATGACAGGCGAAGTGACGGGCCAGGACACCCCGGGCGGCGGGGCGCGACAGGCGCACGTTCCCGTCCTTGCCGAGCGCTGCCTTGACCTCCTCGCCCCGGCGCTGGAGGCCGCCGAAGCCACCCTGCTCGACGCCACCCTCGGGCTCGGCGGCCACAGCGAACTCGCCCTGCAGCGTTTCCCCGAGCTCCGGGTCGTCGGCATCGACCGTGACCCCGCGGCCATCGCTCACGCGACGCGGCGGCTGGCCCCTTTCGGTGCTCGCTTCACCGCCGTCCACGCCGTCTACGACTCGTTGCCCGACGTGGCGGCCGAGTACGCGGACGGGACGGTCGCCGGGATCCTCATGGACCTGGGCGTCTCCTCGATGCAGCTCGACGAGGCGGACCGGGGTTTCGCCTACTCCCAGGATGCGCCGCTCGACATGCGGATGGACACGACGGCGACGACGACCGCTGCCGACATCCTCAACACGGCCGACGCGGCGCGGCTGCGCTACATCCTGCGTACCTACGGCGAGGAACGATTCGCCTCTCGGATCGTCCAGCGCATCATCGCGCATCGTCAACGCGAACCCCTGACACGTACAACGCAATTGGCCGACCTCGTACGCGAAGCCATCCCGGCTGCCACCCGACGCACCGGGGGACACCCCGCGAAGCGCACGTTCCAGGCCCTGCGAATCGCCGTCAACGCCGAGCTCGACGTGCTGGCCGACGCGCTGCCCCGGGCGGTGGAGACCCTCGCGGTCGGTGGCCGCCTCGTCGTCATGGCCTACCACTCGCTGGAGGACCGCATGGTAAAACGCGAGCTCGCGCGCGGCGCCACCAGCTCCGCTCCGCAAGGTCTGCCCGTCGAGCTGGAGCAGCACCGCCCCTACCTGCGCCTCCTCACCAGGGGAGCGGAGCAGGCCGACGCCGCCGAGATCGACGTCAACCCCCGAGCGGCCTCGGTGCGGCTACGCGCCGCGGAACGTCTTCGACCCACACCCGAACACATGCGTCAACCAACAGGGAGGGTGGCATGAGCGCACTTCCGGCCCGACTGCCCCGCGCCACAACCGCACCCACTCAGCCGCGCGGGCACACTCGCGGGCTTCCTCGGCTGCGTGCCGTGCGTTCGACCATGCCCCCGCGCTCGCTGGCGCCCTACCTGTTGCTGTGCGCGACCATCCTGCTGGGGTCACTCGTCGCCGCCCTCGTGCTCAACACCCACATGGCTGTCGCGGCCCACGAGATTCACGACACCCAGCGCAGTCTCAACCTCCTGCTCGAAGCCGAAACCAGCCTGCGCCAGGAGGTGGAGCAGCTCAGCTCTCCGACCGAGCTCGAGCGCCGGGCGACCGATCTGGGCATGGAGCGGGCCACCCACATCGGCTACATCGATCTCGAGCGTGGCCAGCTCATCGGCTCGCAGTCGGCGGGGGAGCAATGAGCGGCACCACGGCGTTGCGGCGCACCCGCATCATCCTGCTCACCGTTCTCGCCTTCGTGCTGCTGTTCGCCGGACGGCTCGTGTACGTGCAGGCCATCGAGGGCCCCGACCTCGCCCAGGCCGCGCTCAACGACCGCCTGACTCACGCGACGATCCAGGCGCCGCGCGGGGAGATCCTCGATGCCAGTGGCGAACTGCTGGCCACCTCGGTCACCCGCTACAACGTTGGGGTCAATCAGCAGCTCATCGCCCAGTACCGCACCGAGATCGACGGCGAGACGAAGACCGGCGCCGTCGCCGCCGCCGCGAAGCTTGCGCCCGTGTTGGGGGAGGACCCAGCGGAGCTGGGCGCCAAGCTCGTGGGCACCTCGACCTTCGTGTACATCGCGCGCGACCTCACTCCCCAGCAGTGGCGCAGCATCCGCGAACTCGGCATCCACGGTATCGAGCCCGAGGTCATCTCCCAGCGGATCTATCCCAACGGTCGGACCGCGGGAAACCTCATCGGCGTCGTGGGCCGCGACGGCGAGGGGCTCATGGGTCTTGAGCTGGCGCTGGACGACGAACTCCAGGGGATCCCGGGATCGAGCACGGTGGAGATCGGCCGGCACGGCCAGCGCATCCCCGCCGGGGTGAGTGAGACGATCGCCGCCCAGCCCGGCGCCACCGTCCTCACCTCGATCGACCGTGACATGCAGTTCCGCACCGAACAGGTCATCGCGGACTACACCGCCCGGTTCGGCGCCGCATGGGGGGCCGCCGTCGTGCAGGAGGTCGACACCGGCCGGATCGTCGCGATGGCCCAATCGGACACGATCGACCCCAACAACCTCGCCGGCTCATCGCAGTCCTCCCACGGCGTGCGAGCCATCCAGGCGGCTTTCGAGCCCGGCTCCACCGGCAAGATCGCCACCTTCGCCGCGGCAATCGACGCGGGGGTCGTGTCACCGACCACCGTGTTCACCACCCCGGACCGCTTCACCACCGCCTCGGGCCAGACATTCAGCGATGCCGACCCCCACCCGACCGAGGACCTCACCGTCGCGGGCATCCTCGCGACCTCGTCCAACACTGGCACAGTGATGATCGGTGACCGGCTGAGCGACGAGGAGCGCTACGACTACTACCGAGCCTTCGGGCTCGGTCAGCAGGTCGGGCTCGGATTGCCCGGGGAGACGGCGGGCATCCTTGTTCCGCCGGACCGCTGGGATGGCCGCCAGCGCTACACGACGATGTTCGGCCAGGGGCTCGCCGTCAACCTTGTGCAGAACACCGCGGTCGTGTCCACGCTGGCCAACGGCGGGGTGCGGATGCCGGCCTCGGTCATCGACGGCACCTTGGACGAGGCCGGCAGGTTCCACGAGGCCGACCGTGCCGAGCCCGTGCGAGTCGTGAGCGAGGACACCGCCGAGGCCATGATGCGGATGATGGAGGGCGTCGTATCCGACGAGGGCACCGGCGTGCTGGCGCAGCTCGACGGGTACCGCCTCGCGGGCAAGACCGGCACCGCCCAGGTGCCGGACGCTCACGGCCGCCTCACCCAAACCGTGGCGAACTTTGTCGGCGTGGTGCCCGCGGACGAACCGAAATACGCTGTGGGAATCGTCATCTACCACCCCGCCCACCAGCAGCCCTCCGCGATCGTGGCGGCTCCCGCATACCGTGAGATTGCGCAGTTCATCGTGCAGCAACAGGGCATCGCCCCCTCGACCGTGGAGCCGGACTCCTACCCGCTGCGGGCGCAGTGAGGCGGGGACGGATAGATTAGCCAGCCGTGACCATGACAGCCGAGGCGAAGGAAGCACCGAGAACGTCGGGCGCCGCCAGCACCCGAAGGGCAACGCGATGATCCCCCTGAGCGCCGCCGAGATCGCCGGCATCACGGGCGGCGAACTTCACAACATCGCTCCCGAGGCCATCATCGACGGCACCGTCGTCACCGATTCCCGGCTCGCCTCGAGCGGCTCGATCTTCGTGGCGATCCCGGGCGAGCGCGCCGACGGCCACGACTACGTGACCACTGCGACGCATCGCGGCGCCGCCCTCAGCCTCGTGAGCAGGCCCGTCGCCGGACCGCACGTCGTCGTGCCCGACACCGTCGCGGCCCTCGGTGACCTTGCCCGGGCCGTCCTGAAGCGACTTCGCGAGACGGGGGACATCCGGGTCGTGGGCGTCACCGGATCGGTGGGGAAGACGACGACGAAGGACCTGCTCGCCCACGTCCTGGGTAGGTTCGGGGCGACGGTGGCGCCTCGCGCCTCCTTCAACAACGAGATCGGCCTGCCCCTCACTGTGCTCGAGGCCACCGCCCACACCCGCTATCTCGTGCTGGAGATGGGGGCCAGCGGCCGCGGCCACATCGACTACCTCACCGCCATCGCCCCGCTCGATGTCGCGGTCGTGCTCGTCGTCGGACAGGCCCACCTCGAGGGATTCGGCACGCTCGAGGACGTCGCCGAGGCAAAGGCCGAGATCGTCGCAGGCTTGCTGCCCGCGGGAACGGCGGTCCTCAATGCGGACGACGACCGGGTCGCTGCCATGGCCGCCGAGGCCGCCGGCCCGGTGGTGACCTTCGGCCGCGAGGCGGGAGCCGATCTCCGGGCCCGCGACGTCACACTCGATGATGAAGCCCGTGCGCGGTTCACCCTGGAGGTCCGCACGAACGGCGCGGACGGGCGCGACGCGTACCCCGTGACCTTGGCGGTGCGGGGCGAACACCAGGTGTTCAATTCACTAGCCGTGTGCGGCGCGGCCTTCGCGATGGGCCTCGACCTGGCCCAGGTCTCACGAGGCTTGGCCGAGGCGAGCATCGTGAGCCCCCACCGCATGGCCCTGCGCCCCGGCCCCCACGGGGCTGTTCTGCTGGACGATGCC
This sequence comes from Actinomycetaceae bacterium, assembly GCA_035303045.1. GTDB lineage: Bacteria > Actinomycetota > Actinomycetes > Actinomycetales > Actinomycetaceae > DATGSB01. Next base: position 6,728 of record DATGSB010000173.1, read on the forward strand.
TATAACGCGAACCCGGATTCGGTAGCCGCCGCGCTGCGCGCCCTCGCCCGCATGCCGGGGGATCGGCACATCGCCGTGCTCGGGGACATGCTCGAGCTCGGGGAAGCCGCCGAGAGTCATCACCGCCACATCGGGCGGCTCGCCGGGGAGCGGGCGGGCCTAGTCATCGGGGTGGGCCGCTACGGTGAGCACGTGGCTGGCGCGGCGCGCCACGCCGGCGCCCGCGCAGCCGCGCTGGCCGACGTGGCAGAGGCCGCCGCCCAGCTCAGCGCACAATTGCGGGAGGGCGATGTGGTGCTGCTCAAAGGATCCAACGGTTCGGGCATCTGGCAGCTCGCCGACCGCCTCGCCGCGGAAGGAGCCACCGATCAGCCGTGATCACCGTGCTCATCTCGGGTGCCGTCGCACTCCTCATCGGCCTCCTGGGGACGCCGCTGTTCATCCGCTTCCTCGTCAAGCGCGAGTACGGCCAGTTCATCCGGCAGGACGGGCCCACCGCCCATTTCACCAAGCGCGGCACCCCCACGATGGGTGGCGTCGTCATCATCCTCGCCACGGTCGCAGGCTATGCCGTGGCCAACATGTTCGCGGGCCGCATGCCGGGGGCTTCCGGGCTGCTCCTGCTGTTTCTCATCATCGGCCTGGGCGTCATCGGCTTCCTTGACGACTACATCAAGATCTCCCGGCAGCGCTCGCTCGGCCTGCGGGCCCGATGGAAGGTCATCGGCCAGGCCGCGGTCGGCATCACCTTCGCCGTTCTCGCCCTGCAGTTCCCGAACGACAACTTCCGCACACCGGCGACGACGCGCATCTCCTTCGTGCGGGAAAGTTCCATCGACCTGGCCGCCTGGGGCGCGGTGGCCGGCATCATCCTCTTCATCATCTGGGCGAACTTCCTTATTACCGCCTGGTCCAACGCCGTCAACCTCACCGACGGCCTCGACGGTCTGGCGACGGGCGCCAGCGCGATGGTGTTCGCCGCCTACACCGTCATCAGCATGTGGCAGGCCAACCAGAACTGCCAGTACCTGCCGGCAGACTCGGTGTCGTGGTCCGCGTGCTACGAGGTGCGCGACTCGCGCGACCTCGCCCTCATCGGGGCCGCGCTCATCGGCGCCTGCCTCGGCTTCCTGTGGTGGAACGCCTCGCCCGCCCAGATCTTCATGGGCGACACCGGCTCGCTCGCCCTCGGCGGGGCAATCGCCGGGTTCTCGATCTTCACGCACACGCAGTTCCTCGCCATCGTGCTCGGCGGGCTGTTCGTCATCATCGTGATGAGCGATGTCATTCAGATCGGCTTCTTCAAGGCCACCGGACGGCGCGTGTTCCGCATGGCCCCGCTGCACCACCATTTCGAGCTCAAGGGCTGGGGAGAGGTGACGATCGTCATCCGGTTCTGGCTCATCGCCGCGCTATGCGTCGCCGTGGGCCTGGGCCTGTTCTACGCGGAATGGGTCACGGCGTGAGCGCGCTCGGACTCGCTTCGGCCCGCTTCGTCGTCGTCGGCCTCGGGACCACCGGACTCGCCACCATGCGGGCGCTGCGCGAGATCGGTGCGAGGGCCAGTGGCATCGACACCTCGCCCGCCGCGCTCGAGGCCGCCAGCGCGGCACTCGGCGGTGACGCGCACCTGCACTTGGCCGCCGACGCGGACCGGCTCGCCGAGGAGGCCCTCACCGGCCCGGCAGGCTCAGGAGCGCCCGACCACCTCGTCGTTTCGCCCGGGGTTCCCGCGACATCGCCGCTGCTGCGACGCGCCGCAGCACGTGGCGTCAGCGCGTGGAGCGAAGTCGAACTTGCGTGGCGGCTACATCAGGCCGGTTCCCGGGCCGGCGTGCCCTGGCTGACGGTGACCGGCACGAACGGTAAGACGACGACGGTGGAGATGCTCGCCGCGATCCTGCGGGCCGCGGGTCGCGAGGTGGCGATGGTGGGCAACATCGGCACCCCGGTCATCGACGCCGTGATGGCCGGCCGCGGCGACGTGTTCGCTGTCGAGCTGTCGAGCTTCCAACTGCACCTCACCCACACCGTGGAACCGCAGGCGAGTAGCTGTCTCAACCTCGACGCCGACCACCTCGACTGGCACGGCTCCATGGCGGCCTACCACGACGCCAAGGCGCGGGTGTACTCCGGCACTCGGGTGGCATGCGTGTACAACGTCGAGGACGAGGCCACGCGCGAGATGGTCGCGGCAGCCGAGGTGCAGGAGGGCGCCCGGGCCGTGGGCACGACCCTCGGCGCCCCGCAGGTCGGGCAACTCGGCGTGGTCGCCGACGTCCTGTGCGACCGCGCCTTCGTCGCCGGCAGGCAACGCGAGGCACAGTACCTGGCGGAGCTGGACGACCTCGCCCACCTCGCCCCGGCGGGCGTCTCGCCCCACATTGTGTCCAACGCCCTCGCGGCTGCTGCGCTGGCGCGGGCTCACGGCGTAGCCCCCGGCGACGTCGCCCAGGGGCTACGTGATTACCCGGGGCAGGCTCACCGGATCCAGCACGTCGGCGTCGTCGACGGCGTGGCGTGGATCAACGACTCCAAGGCCACCAACAGTCACGCAGCGGCCGCCAGCATCGCGGGCGTCAAGGAGGGCTCGGCCGTGTGGATCGCCGGGGGCCTGGCCAAGGACGCCGACTTCGCCGACCTCATCCGCCACGTGCGCACGCGGCTGCGCGCCGTCGTGCTCATCGGCCAGGACCGCCGGCCGCTGCGCTCGGCACTTGAGCGACACGCTGGCGGGGTGCCCATCGTCGAGGTCGCGGCCGAGGACACTGGCAATGTGATGTCGCTGGCCGTGAGACACGCCTATCGCCTCGCCCGCCGAGGCGACACGGTGCTGCTCGCGCCCGCCTGCGCCTCGATGGATCAATTCGCCGACTACGCCGCCCGCGGCGAGGCGTTCATCGCGGCGGTGGAGCAACTGCGATGACGACGATCGAGCGCGGCACGGCCCTGTCCCGGCTCACCGGGCGCAGAGGTCCTCGCGCGGCCGCGGCCGCGCGCCCGGAGGTGCGCGGCCCGGCGGTGTTGAGCTACTACCTCATCGGCGGTGCCACGCTGCTCCTGCTCGCCATCGGGATCGTCATGGTGCTGTCCGCCTCCTCCGTTTCCTCCATCCGGGAGAACGAGGGCAACCCGTATGTGTACTTCCTCGCCCAGGCGCAGTTCGCCGTCATCGGCCTGCCGCTGCTCATTGCCGCCAGCAGGGTCCCGGTGGCGTGGTACCGGCGACTGGCCTGGCCGGCGTTCATCGCCGCGCTCGGATTGCAAACGCTCATCTTCTCCCCGCTGGCACGCGGCGAAAAGGGCAACACCAACTGGGTGTTCATCCCCGGCCTGGGACAAACCGTCCAGCCCTCGGAGTTCCTCAAGGTCGCATTGGCGCTATGGCTGGGCATTGTCCTCACCCGCAAGGCGCATCTGCTGCACCAGTGGATGCACGTGCTCATCCCGGGAATCCTCGGCGCGGGGCTGGCACTCGCGCTGGTGTTGGGTGGTCGCGACCTGGGGACCGCTGCGATCATGGCGGGCCTCGTCGGCGGGGCCATGTTCGTCGGCGGCGTCCCGTTGCGCTGGTTCGGTGTGGCGGCGGTGGCCGCGGCGGGGGTCGCCGCGTTCCTCGTCGCGGCGTCCGGCAACCGGATGCTGCGGCTCGCCGCGGTCTTCGGCAGCGACTGCGATCAGGCCGGCGCCTGCTACCAGGCGACCCACGGTTTGTGGGGCCTGGGCACCGGCGGCATCTCCGGCGTCGGCCTCGGCGCCTCGCGAGAAAAATGGTCTTATCTGCCGGAGGCGTACAACGACTACATCTTCGCGATCATCGGCGAAGAACTCGGCCTGCTGGGCACCCTGTTGATTCTCGGGCTGTTCACGGCCCTCATGGTCGGCATGGCCCGCATCATTCGGCGCCACCCCGACCCCTTCGTCAAGATCACCACGGCCGGTATCGCCGTGTGGATTCTCGGCCAGGCCCTCGTCAATATCGGCGTGGTCATCGGTTTCTTCCCCGTCATCGGAGTACCGCTGCCCCTCGTGTCCGCCGGCGGCTCCGCGCTCGTGGCCACCCTGTTGGCGATGGGCGTCGTCCTCGCCTTCGCTCGCAGCGAGCCAGGCGCGCCGGAGGCCCTGCGTGCACGCCGGGGGGCCGTGCGTCGCTCCATGGCAGTGTTGAGCAAAGACCGTGGCTGACCTGCGGCTCGTGCTCGCCGGCGGCGGTACGGCAGGCCACGTCAACCCCCTCCTTGCCACCGCCGCTGCCTTGGCGCCGGCCGACATCCTGGTGCTGGGCACTCAGGAGGGGATGGAGGCCCGGCTCGTGCCCGCCGCGGGCCTCCACCTACGGCATATCCCCCGGGTGCCGTTGCCGCGCAGACCCTCAGCAGACCTGCTGCGGCTTCCCCTACGGTTGCGCCGCGCCATCCGCGAGGCCCGCGAGGCCATCAGCGACCACCGAGCCCACGCCGTCGTCGGATTCGGCGGCTACGTCGCAACCCCGGCTTACTTCGCCGCTCGCCGCCTGGGAATTCCCATCGTGGTCCACGAACAGAACGCGGTGCCGGGGCTTGCCAACCGCCTCGGTGCTCGCTGGGCCGACGCCGTCGCGGTGACGTTCACCGACACGCCCCTGCGCGGCGCCCAGCTCGTGGGGCTGCCGTTACGTGCGGCCATCAGCGAGCTCCTGGAGTCGCTGCGGCGCGACCCGCAGGGCACGCGCCGTGCAGCGGCACGGCGCCTCGGACTCGCACCGGACCGCCCGACCCTGCTCGTCACCGGCGGTTCCCTGGGCGCCCAGCGGATCAACGAAGCGATGACCGCCGCCGCCCCAGACCTCAGTCGGGCCGGCATTCAGGTCCTGCACCTCACCGGGGCGGGCAAGGATGGCCCGGTGCGTGCCGCCGCGGGCGAGGGCTACCACGTCATGCCCTACTTGGACGACATGGCCCTGGCCTACGCGTGCGCCGACTTCGTCGTGTGCCGGGCGGGGGCCGGCACGGTCAGCGAGCTCACCGCACTCGGGATACCCGCCATGTACGTCCCGTTGCCGATCGGCAACGGTGAGCAGCGACGAAATGCCGCGGGCGTGGTGAGCGCCGGTGGCGGAGTGCTCGTCGAGGACGAGCACTTCGGCCACGGCGACATCATCGGCACCGTCATCCCGCTCCTACGGAACGACGAACAGCGGGAGGCGATGGCGACTCGGGCGGAGGTCGTGGGCATCCAAGACGGCGCCCAGCGCCTGGCGTCGCTCGTGACGGCCATCGCCACCAAGGAGCGGGCGTGACTCGGCTCGGTCCCGGGAGCCGCCCGGCTGCGGGCACGGCCCACTTCATCGGTATCGGCGGGGCCGGGATGGCCCCGGTCGCCCAGCTTCTCGCCGCGCGCGGCTGGCTCGTCTCGGGCTCCGACGCCCGGGACGGCGCGACCCTGGCTCGCTTGCGGAGCCTCGACATCGCCGTCCACCTCGGCCACGATCCCGCGCAAGTGCCGAATGACGCGACCGTGGTCATCTCCACCGCCGTGAGCGAGGACAATCCGGAGCTGCGAGCGGCCCGGGAGCGCGGGCTGCCGGTGATCCACCGCAGCGAGGCCCTCGTGCTGGCCGCCGAGGGCAGGGATTTCATCGCCATCGCCGGGGCGCACGGCAAGACGACCACCTCCGCCATGCTCGCTGTCGCTCTGGACGCCGCGGGGGGCGATCCGAGCTTCGCGATCGGCGGGCGCGTGCTTGACCTCGACGCATCCGCGCGACTGGGCTCCGGCAGCGCGTTCGTCGCCGAAGCGGACGAGTCCGACGGCTCCTTCCTCACCTACCGACCGCGCATCGCCGTTGTCACCAGCGTCGAGCCCGACCACCTCGACCATTACGGCAGCGCTGCGGCGCTGCACGAAGCCTTCGACGACTTCGCGGCGCGCGTGCAGCCCGGGGGACTGCTCATCTGCTGCGCCGACGACCAGGGCGCCGCGGAACTCGCGCAGCGCCACGCGGCGACGCAACGCGTACTGACCTATGGCACCAGCGCGGCCCCCGCCGGCGTCGATGCCCACGTCCAGCTGCACGACGTGCACGTCGAAGGTCACCGCGCTCGTGCCGATCTCGGTGACAACGCCGTCCGGTTGTCGCTGGCCGTCGGCGGTGCCCACAACCTACGCAACGCCGCCGCCGCCTGGTGCGCGGGCGTAGAACTCGGCACCGACCCGCAGCGCCTGGCCCGGGGGCTGGGGGAATTCACCGGCACCGGCAGGCGCTTCGAACGCCGCGGGGAGGCCGCGGGCGTCACCGTCGTCGACGACTACGCCCACCATCCCACCGAAGTCGAGGCCACCTTGCGCCACGCCCGCGCGGCGGCGGGGGAGGGGAGCGGGCGCGTCCTTGTCCTGTTCCAGCCCCACCTGTACTCCCGCACCGCAACCTTCGCCGCCAGCTTCGCGCGGGCGCTCGGGCAGGCCGATCTGGCGATCGTCACCGACGTCTACGGCGCGAGGGAGGAGCCCATGCCCGGCGTGACCGGCGCGACGATCACCCGACACATGCCGGTCGACCGCGGCAGGTACGTCGCCGAGGGCGCCGTTGCGGCCCGCGCCATTGCGAGCGTCGCAACGGCGGGAGACCTCGTGCTCACGGTGGGCGCCGGGGATGTCACCGACCTGGCGCCGGTCATCCTCG
>DATGSB010000174.1:0-2378 GCA_035303045.1 Actinomycetaceae bacterium
GGAGCAAGCCTGCGGTTCATGGGCGCAAAGAATCCTGTCTGTTCAAGGGCATGGACATCGCCATGCTAACATCAGATGAAGTCTTGATCTGATGAACTTTTTGTGCATAGCTGGGTCAGGGCGCACGCGCCCCCAGCCCCGTAACCGCCGAGCCCCGACCACGCCCAGGGAGTGTGATGACCGAGCTCGCGAGCCGACCTCGATCCCCCGGATCGACGCCCGAACCCCCCGCCGACGCAGGCCCGGCACCCCGCACGCACCGCCGGCGCGTGGGCAGGCTCGCCGCCGGGATCCTGTGCGCTCTCATCGTGACCGCGGCGCTCAGTGTGATCTTGGGTACCCTGCGCCTCGATCCCCTCGCCGCGCTAGAAGCGATCTTCTCCCCCTCCGGCGATCAGGTGAGCACGGTGGTGTGGTCGATCCGACTCCCCCGGATCATCGTGGCGATGCTCGTCGGTGGCGCCCTCGCCGGGGTCGGCGTGGTGATGCAAGCCGTCTTCCGCAACCCGCTCGCCGAGCCGGGCGTCACCGGTGTCTCCGCGGGCGCCGCCGTCGGCGCGGTGGCCGGGATCACCCTCGGCCTCAGCGGCAGCCTGCAGTGGGGCGTGCCGTTCGCCGCCTTCGCGGGCAGCCTCGCCGTTGCGCTGTTGCTTCAAGTCGTCCTGCACACCCAGCGGGGCACGGGCAGTTACACGATCATCCTCGTCGGGGTCTCCATCAACGCCTTCGCCGGCGCGATCATCTCCATCCTCGTCGCCAACGCGCGCGACGACGCCCTCGCCCGCGGCGCCGTGTTCTGGCTCGCAGGTGACTTGGAACTGCGAACGTGGACCCACGCCGCCATCGCCGCCGGCCCGATTCTCCTGGGCCTGCTCATCCTCGGCTCCCGTGTGGGTGCGCTCGATGCGCTGCTCCTGGGTGACGACGTCGCGAACACCTCCGGTTACGACGTGCACCGCAGCCGGCTGTTGCTGCTGCTCATCGCCTCCCTCGTCACGGGGGCTGCCGTCGCCGTCTCGGGCATCATTAGCTTCGTCGGGCTCGTGGTCCCACACGCGGTGCGGCTCCTCATCGGCGCTAAACACGCCCTCCTCCTCCCCCTGTCCATCGCTGGCGGCGCGCTCTTCCTCGTCATCGCCGACACGATCGCGCGCGCGACCTCGGTGAGCGTCGTCGTGCAGACCGGAGCGGTCTGCGCCGTCATCGGCGCGCCGGTTTTCCTCGCCCTCCTGCTTTCTCGGCGGTCCGCATGACCGACCTCGTCCTCGACCAACTCGTCGCCCATCGCGGCCGCCCCCTGTTCGCCCCGATCAGCGAACGGATCGCCCCCGGCACGCTCGTGGGGGTCGTGGGTCCGAACGGCACGGGAAAATCCAGCCTTCTCAGCGCCATCATCGGCCGCGGTATCGAACGCTCCGGCACGGCCCGCTACGGGGCGACGGCGCTCGGCCGGCTTCGCCCCCGGCAGCTCGCCAAGGTCGTCTCGTTCGTCGGCCAGGACACGTTCGCGCCCAACGATCTGCGCGCGGGTGACGTCGTCGCCGTCGGCGCCCGGGCCGCCGGGCACACCGCGGACTCCGAGGCCCGCAGCAGGCGCGCGTTGGACCGCCTCGGCGTCGCCCACCTCGCCGAGCGCAGCTACGCCCGCCTCTCGGGAGGCGAGCGGCAGCTCGTCCAAGTCGCCCGCTGCCTCGCCCAGGACGCCCCCATCATGCTCCTGGACGAGCCGACGTCGGCGCTCGACCTGAGCCACCAGCTCACCGTGTTGCATGCACTCAAGGAGCGCGCGAGCGCGGGCCACATCGTCGTCGTCACCATCCACGACCTCACCCAAGCGCTGCGCTGGGCCGATCGCGTCGCCGTGATCGCCGGCGGCGCGGCGACGTTCGGTACGCCCGCCGATGTGCTGACCACCGGTCTCATCCGGCAGGTCTACGGGGTCACCGCCGAAGTGTTCGATTCCCCGAGCGGCTCCCCCACCCTCAGCCTCGTGCGCGGCTCCTGCCCCACCGCCACCACCTTCACCCGCCCGCGCCGGGCGGCCTCCTGATACCCGAAAGGTCCACATGCGCCTCCGCCTGCTCTGCTTTTCTGCCGCCGCGCTCCTGCTCGCCGGCTGTTCTACTGCCCCCAGCGACGATGCGCCGCCAGAGACGCAGACGACTGCCGCTGAAGAAGCCTCCTTCCCCCGCACACTGGAAATCCCGGGCGGGCCGGGCGAGGCGGCAACAACCGTGACCCTCGAGGCCGAGCCCACCCGGATCGCCGCGTTGACATACGAAACGGGCGAACTCGTCGCGAGCCTGGGCGCCGCCGACCGTTTGGTCCTCGTGCAGGAATCGCTCGCCAACCCGGTCATCTCCAGCCACGCCCAGGAG
>DATGSB010000175.1:0-2073 GCA_035303045.1 Actinomycetaceae bacterium
CGCACGCGATGGTGCTGTCGGTGCTCGCCCGCCCCGGGGATCCCGTGGCGACGATGTACCGCCTGCTGACCGACAACCACGAGCCGACCACCGCACGCAACCCTCACCTGCGCCGCGCCGTAGAGATCTACCGCTCCCTACGCACAGCGGGAGTCGTGGAACATCGCGACGCCGAGTGGCGCCGGGCCAACCCCGGGCGGCCCTACGTGCGCCTCACCGTCGATCTGCCCGACGACTTCGCGCTCAACGCTCCGCTGTCGCCGTTCGCGCTGGCCGCATTGGACCTACTCGATCCTGCGGATCCCGACTTCGCCATGGATGTCGTCTCCACCATCGAAGCCACACTCGATGACCCCCGTCCGCTGCTGTTCGCGCAGCGGCGTGCGGCCCGCGACGTGGCCATGGGCGAGATGAAGGCCGATGGCATGGAGTACGAGGAGCGGATGGCCGCGTTGGAAGAGATCACGTGGCCGCGCCCGCTGGCCGAGGAACTCGACGCCGCGCTGGCCACCTATCGCCAGACCAACCCGTGGGTCGCCGACTACGAGCTATCCCCCAAGTCGGTGGTGCGCGAGATGGTCGAGAACGCCATGACGTTTTCCGACCTCATCGCCCGCTATCAGCTGGCGCGCAGCGAGGGAATCGTGCTGCGCTACCTCACCGACGCCTACCGTGCCTTGCGCCAGGTCGTGCCCGAGGAGGCGCGCACCCCGGAGGTCAACGAGGTCATCGAATGGCTGGGTGAGCTCGTACGCGCCGTCGATTCCTCCCTGCTTGATGAGTGGCGGGAGATGGCGGGCGAACGGTCCGCGGAGCCGGAGCAAGACGAGGCGCTTGCGGTCGGCGAAGAGCGCGCATTCGGGGTGACCGTCGACGGCGAGGCGCCTCCGGTCACCCGCAACCGTCACGCATTTCGGCTCGCCGTGCGCAACGCCCTGTTCACGCGCGTCGAGCTCCTCGCCCGGGAGCATTACGAGGCACTGGGCCACATGCATGCGGACGACGGGTGGGATGCGCCGCGCTGGGAGCACGCCATGGCGGAGTACTGGCAGGAGTACGACTGGCTGGGAATCGACTCGGCGGCGCGCGCGGCCCAGTACGTCGAGATCGTGGAGCAACCTGACGACGCGATGCTGGCTGAAGCCGGCGTGCCCGCGGGGCTACCCGTGGGGCGGGTGTGGCTCGTGCGCCAGACATTCGACGATCCTGAGGCGCATGGCGACTGGGGGATCAGCGCCGTCGTCGACCTCGATGCCAGTGACGACCAGGGGGGCGCGGCCGTTCGCATCCTCGCTGTCGGGCCGCGCTAGAACACGCCCGCGCCCCGGCCCATCCGCTGGGGAATCGCGTGATTTCCGGCGATTGGCTCGGGCGTGCGTTGTGCAATATTCTGAGCCAGCTTCGTAGCCATATTGCATCCGAGGGGGCGCCCCGTGGGGTTTGTTTCAGCACGCGGGCTGACGAAGATCTACCAGTCGAAGACCATGGAAGTCCGCGCGCTGGATGGTCTCGATCTCAGCGTCGCACGCGGCGCCGTCCACGGGCTGCTAGGGCCCAACGGGGCTGGGAAAACCACGACCGTGAAGGTCTTCACCACCCTCTTGCGGCCCGATTCGGGGCACGCCAGCGTCGCCGGAATCGACGTGCTGGCCGACCCCGCCGAGGTCCGCCGTCACATCGGCTCTTCCGGCCAGTACGCCGCCGTCGACGAACAGTTGACGGCGCGGGAAAACCTCCTCATGGTCGGCCGGCTCTACCACCTGGGCAGTCGCCGGGCGCGGGAGCGCGCTGACGAGCTGCTGCACGCCTTCGACCTGCTCGATGCCGCCGACCGGCCGTTGCGGACGTTTTCTGGCGGCATGCGCCGACGCGTCGACCTCGCCGGAGCCCTCGTCATCGACCCGCCGGTCATCTTCCTCGACGAGCCGACCACAGGCCTGGACCCGCAGGCTCGACTCGGACTATGGGACGTCATCCGCCAGCGCGCGGCGGGCGGCACCACGATTCTGCTCACCACCCAGTACCTCGAAGAGGCGGATCGGTTGTCGGACCGCATCTCGGTGATCGACCACG
>DATGSB010000176.1:0-6074 GCA_035303045.1 Actinomycetaceae bacterium
AGGTAGACGACCGCGACGGCGGCGGGGATGCCGGGCGCCCCGCGCACGGGGACGGCGATCGACCGCAACGAGGGAATGACCTCATCGTGGGAGTAGGCCCAGCCGCGCTTGCGGGCCGCCTCGACGTCGCCCAGGCGGGGCCCCGCGAGCTTGGCTAGGTCGCTGGCGGGCATGGTGTCGCCCAAAGCGACGAGCAGGGCGATGCCGGGTGCGCCGCGGGTGAGTGGGTGGGCGGTGCCCGGCCGCTGCACGAGGTTGGCCCCGGCCCGACGCGCTTCGACGCAGGCGCGAGTGACGCACATGTGGTGTTCGGCGACCGCGAGGAATGCCGTGACGCCGAGGTCGGCGACGACGCCGTGCAGCACCGGATCCGCTCGCTCCTGCAGCGGGGCCTCGGCCAGTTCAACGAGGCGGCGCAAGCCCGAGCCCGCGGTGTAGCCGGCGGGCGTGCGGCGCGCCAGGCCTCGGCCCTCAAGCGTGCTCACCAGACGGTGGACGATCGAGCGATGCCACCCGCTGCGGGTCGCGAGCTCCCCGAGCGGCAGCGGGTCCTCGCTGGCGCACAGCATCTCCAGCAGGTGCAGCCCCCGGTCGAGTGTCTGCGACGGAGGTTGGCGCTCGATTCCCGGTGATGCCGTCACACGCTCTCCTTCTCCACGCGCCGTCTCCCTTGTGGTTTGAATCACTCGATGGTTAGATCATATCGGATTCGTACACAGGTGTTCGAATATAGAGACGGGGGGGGCGATGGAGTACTCCGGGCAACGGCCGACGTTTCGGCTGCCCCAGCTCACCGAATCCCAGCGGCTGCGCCACGCCTTCGCGTCCTATCCGACCGGCGTGTGCGTCGTCACGCTCGAGCGCGCGACCGGCCCGCACGGGATGACCGTCAACTCGTTCACATCGGTGTCGATCGACCCGCCGTTGGTGCTCGTCTCGATCGACCGCAAGGCCCGTGCCCATGACGACCTGCGCGCCGGCCCGTTCGCCGTCAACGTGCTCGGCGCCGAGCAGGAGCACCTAGCTCGGCACTTCGCGGGACGCCCGTGCGCGTCGCCGCAGTGGATCGAGGGCGACGTGGCCCCGCGCTTGGCCGGCGTGCTGGCCCATTTTGAGTGTCGGCCCTGGGCGGCCTACGACGGCGGGGACCACACCCTCGTCGTCGGAGAGGTGCGCAGCTACGCCTACCGGGGCGGCGACGCGCTGGGGTTCAACGGAGCGCGCTTCACCGTGATTCACGAGACCGACATGGGGCACGAATTCCTCATGTGACGTGGCCGAGATTGTCCACCGCGCCATCGCGGGAATGACCGACCGAAGGAGAAGAAGAGCCCATGGGAGTACGAACCGGCGCGGACTATCTCGCGCGACTGCGGGACCTGCGCCCCACGATCATGATCGATGGGGAGACGGTGACGGAAAACATCGTTGATCATCCGGCGTTTGCGGGAGTCGTTCGCAGCTATGCGGCGCTCTACGACATGCAGCACGCGCCGGAACACCGCGACACCCTGACGTACACATCGCCCACGAGCGGGGAGCGGGTCGGCACGTCGTTCCTCGTCCCGCAAAACGAGGGCGACCTCATCAAGCGCCGCGAAGCGGCAACGATTTGGGCGCGCAGCTCCGCCGGAATGCTGGGGAGAACGGGCGATTACCTCAACTCCGCGTTGACGGCGCTCTCTCAGGCCGGCCCGTGGTTCGACGAGGTCGATCCCGCCTTCGGTCGCAACGTGCAGGAGTACTACACCTACGCGCGGGAAAACGACATTCTCACCACGCACACGTTGATTCCCCCGCAGATCAACCGCCAGGTGGCGCACAGCGCCCAAGCCGGCGGGCAGGTGACGCTGCAGGTCGTCAAAGAGGACGACAACGGAATCACCGTGCGCGGCGCGCGCATGCTGGCGACGATCGGCCCGTTCGCCGACGAGATCCTCGTGTTTCCCTCCACGGTGCTCAAGGGGCGAGCGGAGGACGAGCGCTACTCGTTCGCCTTCGCCATCCCCAATGACACGCCGGGCATGCGCTACCTCTGCCGCAAGTCCCTCTATAACGGCGGGGGGAGGTTCAACGAGCCGTTGGCGTCGCGGTTCGAGGAGATGGATGCGGTCGTCATCTTCGACGACGTCATGGTGCCGTGGGAACGGGTGTTCATGCTCGGCAATCCCGAGAAGAGCAACGGCTTCTACAACGACACCGGGGCCACGCCGCTCATGACCCATCAGGTTGGGGCGCGCACCACGGCAAAGACGGAGTTCTATGCCGGCCTGCTGCTGGAGATGGCAGATGCCATCGGCATCGACCAGTTCTCCCACATCCAGGAGGACCTGGCGGAGGTGCTCATCGCCGCCGAGCTCGGTCGGGCGGCGCTGCGGGCGTCCGAAGCGGACGGTCACCTCAACCAGTACGGCTTCTTCCAGCCGCGGTGGCAGACCCTTAACGCGGCGCGCAACTGGTACCCGAGGATCTCGCAGCGGTGGCCCGAGATCGTGCGCAAGTTCGGCGCCTCGGGGCTGATGGCGCTGCCCGATGAACGCGACGTCTACGAGGGTGTGGCGGCGCAGGACGTCAGCACCTACCTGCAGTCGAAGAGCCGAGACGGCGTGGAGCGGGTCAAGCTCTTCCGCCTGGCCTTCGACGCGGCGGTGTCGGCCTTCGCTGGGCGGCAGAACCTGTACGAGTACTACTTCTTCGGCGACCCGATCCGCATGGCCTCGGCCTACGTCGACAGCGTCGACACGGCCTCGCTGCGCGCACGGGTCGATGAGCTGCTTGATGCCGGGACGAGCTAGGCGTCACTCCTTAGCATTGCCGCGAGTTCCGACGGATTCCCGCGAGTTCCGACGGATTCCCGTGACCTAACGCCGTTCAGCCCGCCCCGCGTTGGCCTGGCTCATGGGAGTCCGTCGAAAAGGGCGTCTGGAACCGGTGAGTTACGACGGATAGTAGGGAGTGAGCGCACTTAACGCTCTGGATCCCAGGAGTGAGGAGGCTTCAACCGGCTAGATCCCCGGAGTTGGCGCCCTTCAGCGCTCTGGATCCCCGGAGTTAGCGGGGTGGGGGGCGGCTAGGCGTCCAGGAACTCTGTCATCGTGCGGAGCTTGTGGGAGCGGGCGAGGCGTTCGATCTCGTCGAGGGAGGCTCGGTCCCGCACGAGGGTGAGCAAGTTCTCGTGTTCGGCGACCGAGGTTGCGGCCCGGGAGCCGATCCGCGAGAAACTCGACTGCCGGATCATCGCCATGCGTTGCCATTCACGGTGCACGAGGTCGAGGAGGTGCCGGTTGGGGCACGCCTCGCACAAGGTGCGGTGGAACTGCTCGTTCAGCTCGGTGAACTGCACCGGGTCGGTGTCGGCAAGCTCGCGCATGCGCTCGTTGAGCGCGGTCGCGTGATCAATCTGCTCGGGGGAAAGGTGGGGCGCGGCGAGCGAGGTCGCCGCGCCCTCGAGGTAGGCGAGGGTCTGCATCGCGTCGGCGTAGTCGCGCGGATTGATGCCGGCGACCTCGGCCCCGACGTTTCTGGTGAAGAGAACGAGGTCCTCTGCCTCGAGGCGCCGCACCGCCTCGCGCACGGGGACCGGGCTGACTTCCAGCTCCCGGGCGATGCGGTCGAGCACCAAGCGGTATCCCGGCCCGTACTTCCCGGAGAGAATGCGCTCGCGAAGCTGCCGGTAGACCATCTCCGACTTGGAGAGTTCGTGAGCGGACTGCGTGCTCATGCAGGCCTCCTATCGACGCTTGCTGCATCGTATAGGAAATGAGGCTGGGTCCAGCGGCGGGCGCGCAGCTACGCGCGCAGGACGCGACCTTCGGGGGCGCGCAACCGCGCGGTCAGGCGCCGCCTGCCGCCGGGCTGGGTCCCCGCCACGGGGGCGGCTCCGATTCCATCGGATTGGGCGGGGCGAAGACCTCCAGCGCCAGCGCGAGCATGCCGTAGTACCCGCACAACCACACCAGCTCGGCAATCGTGCGTTCGCCGAAATCGCGGAGCGCCGCGCGGTATGTCTCATCACGCAGGCCGCCGTGAGTGAGGAGCTCACGAACCACGCGCAGTTGATCGCCGTCCTCGACAGCAAGTCCCGCGGGAACCTCACCCGACCCCAAAGCGGCGATGTGCTCGGGCGTCAGTCCGCTCGCGCGAGCCAGGCCGACGTGGGCGAACCACTCGAAGTCGCTGCGATGGTGGGAGGCGACGAGAAGGATGGCGGCCTCCCGCACCAAGGGCGACAGGCCCGTCGAGAACCGCAGCGCTGCGCCCACCTGCTGGATCGCGTCTCCGACGGCCGGGGCCAGCGTCATGAGGCCGAAGGGGCCGAGCAGGGCGCCGTTGGCATCGGTGATCGGAGCCTGGCCCGCCTGCGATTTTCTGGGGCCAGAAACGATGCGGTCGTACAGCTCGCGGGCCTCCGGGCCGAGCTCGTCGGGGGTGGTGAGGCCCACGCGAGGCGAGGGCGCGGAGGTCATCGGGCGAGCTCCTTCTCCGGATCGACCACGGGGGTGCCGTAGATGTGGAATTCGGGCGGGATGGGCGCGCCCCAGCCGGGCTTCTGCGCCCACTCCTCGAGGTTCCACACGTAGGGCTCCGAGTCCGGCGCGAAGACGAAGTAGCCGCCGTTGGCGACTTCGATGCGGTTGCCGCCGGGCTCGCGGGTGTAGCAGTAGAACCCCTGGATCGCCGTGTGCTTCGAGGGCCCCGCCTCGATGTAGATGCGGGCGTCAGCGAAGATGTCGGAGGCGCGTAGGACCTCCTCGCGGGTGGGCACGACGTAGGCGAAGTGGTGGAGGCGCCCGCGGCCACTGGTGTTGTCCTGGGTGTAGATGAGCTCGTGTCCCTGCAAGGAGCTCGACATCCACGCGCCGGCCTCGGAGCCGTCCGGGCGCCGGATGATCTCATAGGTGCGGAGCCCAAAGGCCGCCTCCCAGAACTCTCGGCATTCCCGCACGTCCTGGGCCAGCAGGTTGACGTGGTCGAAATGGTGCACGTTGGCGCCCCGGCCGGCGTAGGCCTGGGTGTTCACCGGAATGACCGGCCTCTTCCCCTCCGGGGCGACATACCGTTCGGTGTCGTAGTACAGCCGGAAGGCATGCCCGTCGGGGTCATCGAACTGGTAGGCGGAGCCCTTGCCGTGCTCCTGCTCCACCCAGGAGCCCCCGAATCCGTTCTTCTCCAGCCAGGCCACCCGGCGGTCCAGCGCCTGGGGGCTCCACATCCGCCACGACACGTACTCCAGGCCGGCCTGCTCACGCTGCGTGAGCTTGATCGTCCACGTCTCGTAGTCGCCGTAGGCCCGCAGGTACGCGCTGTCGCCTTCGCGGGCGACGACGTCCATGCCGAGGAGGTCAACGAAGTACCACAGGCTGCCCTCGAGGTCGGGGGTGTACATCCCGTGGTGGCCCAGGTGGGCGATCTCGTGGAGGGGTTCGGCGGTCGGGTTGGTCACGTCAGTCTCCTTGGCTCACCGGCGCCTGTGCCGGAAGAAATCACGATTGCGGGCCGAGTTCGGGACGGCGGAAGACGGGGGTGATGATGCGTTCGAGGATCCGCCAGCGGCCGTCATCGCCGCGCACGTAGGAATCGTCGAAGTCGGCAACCATGTAGATCTCCACACCCTGTGGCGGGTCGTCATTGCTGGCGAAGGTGAACCAGGTGGAACGCCCGCGCGCCCGGTCGGCGCCGTCGGCGTGGACCATGAGGTTGCCCAGGCCGTGGCGGGTGGTGCGGGTGCCGGTGCGCGCCTGGAACGAGGCGATCACAGCCTCGGCGTCATGGAACTCCCGACCAACCGAGACGTAGTGGACGTCGGGGGCCAGGATCTCGCGCAAGTGGTCGTAGTTCTTATCGTCCAGCGCCCAGGCGAATGCCGCGTTGAGTTCCTGGATCGCGAGGCGGTCGGCGTCGTTGAGGCGGGTCATCGCTTGGTCACGGGGTTGGCCAGGGTGCCGATCCCGGCGATGGACACCTCGATGGTGCCGCCCAGCCGAGTGAGATCGACGTTCTGCACGGCCCCGCCCTTGGCGGAGGCCTTGAGGGCGGTGCCCATCGCCAGCACATCGCCGGCTTCGAGCGTGAGG
>DATGSB010000177.1:0-3696 GCA_035303045.1 Actinomycetaceae bacterium
TTCTGACCGGCATCACCTCAGCCATGCTCGTGGGTGCGCCTCGCATCGATTCGGTTCTGCCCGCATTCCTCGAGTTCGCGGGCCTCGGCCCCGATACCGTACTCGTGGCGCACAACGCACGATTTGACGTCGGTTTCCTCCGGGCGGCCGCGCGGCACCTCGGCCTGCCGTGGCCGCAAGCACGGGTCGTCGACACGCTTCGGCTCGCCCGAGCGATCATCACCCGCGACGAGGTTCGGAACTACAAGCTCGCTACGCTCGCCCGATTCGTCGGCGCAACCACAAGCCCCGATCACCGGGCGCTGCACGACGCCCGGGCCACCGTCGACCTCCTTCATGCGCTGCTCGGGCGGCTCGGGCCGCTGGGCGTCACCCACCTCGAGGACCTCATCACCGTGGGCGACCCCGTGCCCCACGCCCGACGAAAGAAGTCGGCGATGGCCGCCGACCTGCCCACGTGCCCGGGGGTGTACCAGTTCGTCGGCCCGGATGGACACGTCTTGTACGTCGGCAAGGCGATGAACCTCCGAAAGCGAGTTCGTTCCTATTTCACCGCAGCGGAGGGGCGTCGCCGCATCGGGGAGATGCTCGACCTGGCACGCAGCGTTCGTCACATCCCGTGTGCAACCGACCTCGAGGCCACAGTGCGCGAGCTGCGCCTCATCAGCGAGCTGCGCCCCCCGTACAACGTGAGGTCACGAAACGCGGCGCGCACCCATTGGCTCCGCCTCACCGACGAACACTTTCCCCGGCTGTCGGTCGTGCGCGATCTCCCCGTCGACGAGGCGACCGCGGCGCTCGGGCCCTTCGCCTCCCGCACCCATGCCCAGCTGGCACTCGAGGCACTTCACGACAGCTTCCCCATCCGCCAATGCACCACCCGGTTGCCGCTCACGCCACGACCAGGCGCCCACGCCTGCATGCTGGCCGACATGGCGCGCTGCGGCGCGCCGTGCACGGGCCGCCAGACGAAGAGCGACTATGCGGCACTGCGCGACGAGGTGGCCCACGCCATGCAGGTCGATCCCGGGCCGGTCGTCGACGCGCTCGTCACGCGGATGTCGCTCCTGTCCGAGCAGTCTCGCTACGAGGAGGCCTCCACCGTGCGGGAGCGGATGCGCAGCTTTCTCAGCGGCGCGCAGCGCTACCAACGCCTCGGCCCGATCTGGCGGTCCCGGGAACTAGTCGCCGCCCGGCGCCTGCCGGCCGGTGGCTGGGAGATCGTCGTCGCCCGGTACGGCCGGCTAGCCGCATCAACCACCAGCCCGCCGGGCGCCGACCCCATGCCTGCGATCGCTGCCGCCAGATCGACCGCGGCGGAGGTCGGGCCACCGACAATCGCGATGGAACGCGCCAGCGCGGCCGAAACACAACTCATCGCCGAATGGATGGAACAACCAGGCACCCGCCTCGTCCACGTGGACACCGCGACCCCGCTCGCGAGACCGGTGCGCGGCGCGGAGCGCTTCGCCCCTCCCCCGCGCCCATTACCTCGTCATGAAATCATGGCGGGCACCTCTCACACTTAAGGAGCCAGCATGCTCACAGCCATCGTGCTCATCGACGCCGACGTGTCGCGGATCCCGGAGGTGGCACAGGAGGTCGCCGAGCTGGCAGGAATCAGCGAGGTGTTCTCGGTGACCGGCAACGTCGACCTCATCGCCATCGCGCGTGTGACCAAGCACGAAGAGCTTGCCTCGGTCGTTGCCGACCAGATCGGCAAGGTCGACGGCGTCCAGCGGATGCAGACCTACATCGCGTTCCAGACCTACTCCAAGGACGAGCTGGCCGCCGCCTTCGAGATCGGCTTGGACGACTAAGTCGCCTCGGCAGCACGTGCGCTCGCGGCGATCCACCGCCGCAGCACGTCCCGAGCGGCTCCAGAGTCGATCGCCCGCGTGGCTAGGGCTACCGCCGCACGCAGGCGATCCTCCAACGACGCATTGCTCTTTGAGTCGGTGAGCAGCGAGCCGTCTGCCACGATCGCGGCCGCAGCATTGAGTACGACCGCATCGCGAATCGGGCCGGTGCGCCCATCGAGGAGGTCACGGGCCACCTGGGCGTTGTGACGGGCGTCTGCCCCACGAAGGTCCGCCAACGATGCGGGCGCCAGCCCGAAGGACTCGCGGGCGTCCACGAGGTGCTCGGAGATCGTCCCGCCGGCAACCTCCCACACGCGTGCCGGGGCGGTCGTCGTCAGTTCGTCGAGCCCGTCCTCTCCCCGGAACACCAGCGCGCGGGTACCACGCGCGGCGAGCACCCCCGCGACGAGCGGAGCGATGCGGGCGTTCGCGACACCGATCGCTGCGGCCCTTGGGCGTGCCGGGTTCGTCAGGGGGCCCAGCACGTTGAAGGCGGTGGCGATTCCGAGCTGGCTGCGTGCCGTAGCGGCGTGGCGGAAGGACGGGTGGAACGTCTGCGCGAAGCAGAACGTGATGCCGACGTCGGCGAACACCTCGGCGACCTGCGCAACCGTGAGGTCAAGGCGCACCCCGAGCGCCTCGAGCACGTCAGCGGAGCCGCTGGCTGAACTTGCCGCCCTGTTGCCGTGCTTGACGATGCGCAGGCCGGCGCCGGCGGCGACCAGCGACGCCATCGTGGAGATATTGACGGTGTTCGCGCCGTCCCCGCCGGTGCCGACGAGGTCGACGAGGTCGCCCGCGATGTCGATGGGCACCGCGTGATCCAGCATCGCCTCCGCCAGACCCGCGAGTTCCGCCACCGTCTCACCCTTGGCGCTGAGGGCAACGAGGAAGCCCGCCAACTCCACCGGCGCGGTGGCGCCCGACATCACCTGATCCATCGCCCAGCTCGTGTCCGTTGCGCTGAGGTCGCGGCCCTCGACGAGGGTGGCGATGAGATCTGGCCAGCGCCGCTCGGGCCCCGTCGGCGACGGGGCGCCGGCGACCGCCAAGGCTAGGCCACCTGCCCGCGAAGCAGCTCGGCTACGACCTGTTGGATCTCCAGCGGGTCGATGGGCGCCTCGACGATGGCGTCCGCCTGGGCCCAGGTGGCCAGCCAGGCGTCCTGCGGTCGGGCAGTGAGGATGAGTACGGGAGGGCATTCGTAGAGTTCGTTCTTCAGCTGGCGACTGATCGCCATGCCCCCGACCTTGGCCGCTTCGCCGTCGAGGATGAGCAAGGCGAACGATCCCTCCGTGGCCTTGGTGACGGCGCCGGCGTGCGTAGCGGCTTCCGTCCACCGCACGCGCGGTAGATCCGCCGCTGCTCGGCGACCGATCGAGCGACGCACCTCGTCACGGGTGGCGCGATCGTCGCTGTACAGCAGGATGTCGACGACGTCGGTCTGCTTCGTGATCGCGGCGGTGCTGTGCACGCTCGTCATTCCTCGTCCTCCGAAAGTGGTGTCCATGCCACGGTCGCGCCCCGCGCGCCGCGCCTGCCAGCATCGTAGTGCCCGCGTGCACCCGAGGTCACTCGCCACGAGCCAGCGAACGGCGTGCCGCTGGCCGACGCACGGCGCGGCCTCGTAACCACGCCGGGCCAGCCTGTGAGATGACAAACCTCGCACCCGCCAACTCGCCACAAAGCGCAACATGATGCGCGACACGCCGTGGTGCCACAGAATTTCCCTGCGAATCGCCCGCCCCTCCGTGCACCGGTCACTGAATTTTCGGGCCATAATGGCGTCGTGTCGTCGACTTCTGCTGCAATGACTGCCCCACACGTCAGCGTC
>DATGSB010000178.1:0-13517 GCA_035303045.1 Actinomycetaceae bacterium
CTTGGACTCGAAAAACTCTTCCTTGATGATGAAGTGCGAACTGCGCGGAATTGCGCCGTGAAGCAGTGGGCCGTCGATGATCCCGGTGTGGTTGGAGGCCACGATGACGGGCCCGTGGTGGGGGATCCGTTCGGCGCCCAACACCCGCGTGTTCCACAGCAGGTGATCCAGCGCCCACCCCACGCGCCGGGACCACACGGGACCCCACCGCAGGATGTCCTGCGCGGTGACGTTGGCGCCCCTACCTCCGGACGATGCCGCGGCGCGCCGGGTGACGCGGGAATGTGAGTCGTGTGTCATGTCCGTCCCTTCGCCTCGGCGATGACATGGCGCACCGCGGCGACGGTTTCGGCGAGGTCGAGCCGCGAGGAGTCGATGGTCGCCACGCCATCAGCCGCCGTGAAGAACGTGGAAACCGTGGCGTCGTCGGCGTCGCGGCGCACCACCTCGTCGCGAGTGGCGGCGAGGACGTTGTCGTCGACCCGGCCATGCAGCTCGCGGGCGCGGCGGGCGAGGCGGGCCTCCTCCGAGGCGATGAGGAGGATGCGGACCTGTGCATCGGGGGCGACGACAGTGGTGATGTCGCGGCCCTCCGCGATGATTCCGCGTCCCTGGCTGCGCCCCCCGGTTCGCTCGGCCGCGATCTCTTCGCGTTGACGGCGCTGCAGCTCGGCGCGCACGCCGAGATTCGTCGCCACCTGGGAGACCACTTGGGACAGTGTCGATTCGCGGATGGCGTCGGTGATGTCGTGGCCGCCACACACGACCCGTGGCTCGTCCGGGTCGGTGACCATGTCCAGCGGCATCCCCGCCACGGCCTCACGGACCCTCGGCTCGTCGCGCAGATCGATCCCCTGGTGGCGGCACCACCATGTGGCGGCCCGGTACATGGCGCCGGTGTCGAGGTAGGCCAGCCCGCAATCGCTCGCCACGAGGCGGCTGACGGTCGATTTACCCGAGCCCGACGGACCATCGATCGCAATGACGAAGCCGGTCATTCGGCCACCACTCTCCAACCCCGTTCCGTCAGTCCCGCCTCCAGTACGGCGGCGGCGGAAGGCACCACGGCAAGGTGGGCCATGCCCACCGGCGCGCCCGCGGAATGCTCCAACTGCAGATCCTCAATATTGACGCCGATGTCGCCCACGGCGCTGAACAGCTCTCCCAACCGACCCGGCTCATCGGGCACGACAACGACGACGGTGGCGTAGCGGCGCGGCGCGCCGCCGTGCTTGCCGGGGATCCGCGCGACGCCGGCGTTGCCCCGGGCGATGGCATCGACGAGGTCTCGCAGCGCGCCCGGTGCCATCGGGCCCTGGGCCTCGGCGAGCTCGAGGGCCTCCACTAACGTGTCGACGTCCTCCCGCAACGCGCGCAGCGCGGCGGCCACGTGCCGGGCGTTTCCGGCGAGAATGGCAGCCCACAGCTGCGGTGCGGAGGCCGCGATCCTGGTGACGTCACGAACGCCCTGACCGGCAAGCGACAGCGCCTCCGGGCTCGCCTCCGTCAGCCGAGCCGCGACCAGCGACGCCGCGATCTGCGGCACGTGGGACACGAGGGCCACGGCTTCGTCGTGGGAATTTCCGTCCAGCGTCACCGGCACGGCCGACACGTCCAGCGCCAGGTTACGGATCGCGGCTCGTGCTGCACCGCTGGAGTGCGGCGTTGAAACGATGACCCACGGGCGCCCGACGAACAGGTCGATGTCCGCGGCGGCCGCACCGCTGCGCTCCCGCCCCGCCATGGGGTGGGAGCCGATGTATCGGGGGGCCTGGGCGGCACCGGCCTGCGCCAGCACGTCCTCGGCGATGAGGCTCTTGACGCTGGCGACGTCGGTGACGACGGCGTGCTCGTGGGCCGCTAGCTCACTCAGCACAGTGGCGGGGGTGACGTCGGGCGGGGTCGCCACGACGACGAGGGCGGGTTCCCCGGAGGTGTAGGGGACGCCGGCGCCCATGTCGCGGGCCAACGCCAGCGCCACCGGCGAGGCGTCACTCAGCCACACCTCGACCCCGGCGGCACACAAGGCCAGGCCGATGCTGGTGCCCAGCAACCCGGTGCCGACGATCTTGACCGGACCCGCCGTGGCTGCCGGGGTGAACGCGGGTTCGCTCACGGTTGCCGATGCCTTCCTCTAGGAATTGCCCTCTGGGGGAGCTGCCACAGACTACAACCCGACGCTGGCCATGAGGGTGGCTAGCTCACGCCCGCCCACGCGCCGGGTGTGGCCGGGGGGCAGCTGCCCGAGCGACAGGGTGGCGAAGCCCGTGCGCACGAGGCGGTGCACCGGGTGGCCGACGGCGCCGAGAAGGCGCCGCACGATCCGGTTGCGCCCCTCGTGCAGAACGAGTTCGACGATCGACTCACCGGCCCGCGAGCCCAGCACCCGGACGCGGTCCGCCGCGGCCGGCCCGTCGTCGAGCTCTACCCCGTCCCGCAGCCGCCGCACCGTGCCCGCGGACACCGTGCCGCTCACCGTCGCGACGTACGTCTTGGGCACCTCGTAGGAGGGGTGGGTGAGCCGGTGGGCGAGTTCGCCGTCGTTGGTGAGCAGGATGAGCCCCTCGGTGGCCTCATCGAGTCGCCCGACATGAAAGAGCCGCTGGCTGCGGGATTCGACGTAATCGGCGAGAGACGGCCGCCCTTGCGGATCGGCCATCGTCGAGACGACGCCCGCCGGCTTGTGAAGGGCGATGGTCAGTGCCTCAGGATCGAGCCGAACCCGGACGCCGTCGACGTGGACGACCGCGGTGTCCGACACCCGCAACCCGAGCTCGGTCACGACAACGCCGTCCACGCTCACCCGGCCTTCGGTGATGAGGCGCTCGCACGCGCGTCGGGATCCCAAGCCCGCCGCGGCCAGCACCTTCTGCAGGCGCTCCCCGGTGGGGTCGTGGACGGGGCTCATGGGAGTTCCCCGGCCAGTTCGGGGAGGTCCTCCCGCGGCGGCAGGTAGGGCGCCAACGGGGGCAGGTCATCGACGGAGGTCAATCCCATTCTCTCCAAGAAGTAGGTGGTGGTGCCCAGCATGACGGCACCGCTGTCGTCATCCTTACCCACCTCGGCCACCAGGCCGCGGGTGAGCAGGGTGCGCACCACGCCGTCAACGTTGACGCCCCGGATCGCCGAGATCCGCCCCCGGGAGATCGGCTGGCGATAGGCGATGATCGCGAGCGTTTCCAGTGCGGCCTGGGTGAGTCGGGCGGTCTGCCCCTCCAGCACGAACTGGCCCACGACGTCGGCGTAGCGGGGGCGGGAGTAGATTCGCCAGCCGCCCGCGACCTCACGGAGCTGGAAACCGCGCTCGCGCCCGCCGCTCTCGCCTGCGTACTCGGCGGCGAGGGCGTGCAACAGCTCGCTCACCTGCCCCGCGGGCATGCCCACGGCCGCCGCGAGGCGCTGCGCCGACACCGGCTCATCGACGACCATGAGGATGGCCTCGAGGACGCCGAGCTGCTCGTGCGGGATCGCGTCATCGGGAACCTCCGCGTAGCCGGCGGCGTCATTCATGGCTGCCCTCCTGATCGTCATAGTCGTCGCGGACGACGACCTCACCATCGTCGCTTCCCACCCACTCGACCTCGAGTTCGGCGAGCGGGCGCGGCTGGGAGAAGCTGACCACGCCCTCGCGGAACAGTTCCAGCAGGGCGAGGAACCTCGACACGACGACGGCGGTGCCGGCGGCGTCGGCCGTGAGGTCACCAAACGTCAGGCGACGCCGCAAGCGCAGGCGCGCCACGAGGATCTCCGCTTGCTCGCTCACCGGCACCACGGGCGCGTGGAGATGGCTCAGTGACAGCTGCGCGGGCTCGTGCCTCGCCGACAGCGCGCCGGCGGCGATGCGCGCGAGGTCGTGGGGGCCCAGCCGCATGACAAGTTCGGGAAGAAGTGCGGCGAACTGGGGTTCGAGGCTGACGCTGCGGGCCACGCTGCGGCCGTGGCGCCGCCAGCGCTCGCGCAGGTCGCCGGCGACGTCCTTGAAGGCCCGGTACTGCAGCAGCCGCGCGAACAGCAGGTCGCGGGCCTCGAGAAGCTCCAGGTCCTCCTCGCTTTCCACGGCCCCACGCGGTAGTAGGCGGGCCGCCTTGAGGTCGAGCAGGGTGGCCGCCACGACAAGGAATTCGCTGGCCTGCCCCAGATCCCATTCGGCCTGACCGGCGAGATGGGCGATGAATTCATCGGTCACCTGCGCCAGCGCGACCTCGGTGATGTCGAGGCGGTGCTTGGCGATGAGGGACAGCAGCAGATCGAAGGGGCCGGAGAAGTTCTCGAGGTTGACGGCGAAGCCCTCGGCCACTCCCCCGGCCTCGTTCGCGGGTCTGGGCGGCGCCGCGGATGGGTCAGGCGACGTTGCCACGTGCGATGAGTTCGCGGGCGAGCCGTCGGTACGCGATGGCGCCGGCGTGCTTGGGCGCATAGGTGGTGATGGGTTCCGTAGAGATGGTCGCGTCCGGGAACTTGATCGTCCGGTTGATCACCGTGGAGTAGACCTTGTCGCCGAAGCCCTCCCGCACCCGCTCCAGCACTTCCCGCGCGTGCAACGTGCGACCGTCGTACATCGTGACGAGTATTCCGTCGAGAACGAGGCGAGGGTTGATCCGCTCGCTGACCATCTCGATCGTCTCCATGAGCAGCGCCACTCCGCGCAGCGCGAAGAACTCGGCTTCCAGCGGGATGATGACGCCGTGGGCGGCGGTGAGCGCGTTGACGGTGAGTAGGCCGAGGGAAGGCTGGCAGTCGACGAGGATGAGGTCGTAGTCCTCCAGCACCGGCCGCAGGACGCGGGTGAGCGCCTGTTCGCGCGCCACCTCCGTCACGAGCGTGACCTCGGCCGCCGAGAGATCGATGTTGGCCGGGACGACGTCGAGGCCCGGGATCGCGGTGGGTTCGATGATGGTGCGCACGTCGCTACGGGGCTCGGTCAGCGCCGTGTAGATCGTCTTGTCGAGCTCGTGGGCGTTGATCCCCAGGCCCGCCGAGGCCGCGCCCTGCGGATCGAAATCGACGATGAGCACCTTGCGGCCGTACTCGGCAAGCGCCGCGGCGACGTTGATGGCGGTCGTCGTCTTGCCGACCCCGCCCTTCTGGTTCGCCATGGCAATGACGCGGGCCGGGCCGTGTGAGGTCAGCGGTGCGGGCTCGGGAATGTCCTCCTCGCGCCCGGGACCTTCGGGGCGAGAAGGCTCATCCATCAGCGTTAGCTGGCTGTCGTCGCTCACGATCCCAACGGTAACTCAGGCCAGCGCCCGAGGGTGGGAGGCTGCGTAGACCTCTCGCATCGTTTGGACGGTCACCTGGGTGTACACCTGGGTTGTCGTCACCGACGCGTGCCCGAGAAGCTCCTGAACGATCCGCACATCCGCGCCACCCGCCAGCAGGTGGGTGGCGAAGGAGTGGCGCAGGGTGTGCGGCGAGACCCGGCCGCTGAGGCCCGCCCGCCCGCCCGCGGCATGCAGCACGGCCCATGCGCTCTGCCGGCTCAACGGGTTGCCCCGGGTGTTGAGGAAGACGGCGGCGTTGCCTCGACCGCCGCGCGCCAGCTCCGGCCTGGCTCGCACCAGATAGGCCTCAAGTGCCGCCACCGCGTAGGCCCCCAACGGCACGACCCGTTCCTTACGCCCCTTGCCGAACAGCTTCACCGCAGGGGCCTCCCCGCTGAGGGTGAGGTCGTCGACCGCGAGGTTGACCGCTTCGCTGATCCGCGCCCCGGTGCCGTAAAGCAGCTCGAGAAGCGCCCGGTCGCGCAGCGGCACCGGTCCCTCGCCGACGTCGCAGGCATCCAGGAGCGCCGTGACCTCCTCCGTGCTCAGCGCCCTGGGCAGCCGGCGCGGAACGGCCGGTGTTTTGATCTGCGCACTCGGATCGGCGCTCGCGTAACCCTCCGCCACCGCAAATCGGTGCCAGCCGCGCACGGCAACCACTGCGCGATGCGCCGAGGACGCGGCCAGGGGCCGGCCGCCGTCAGCTCCCGTGCGCACGGCGGCCGCGAAGTCCTCGATATCCGCGCTGGCGACGTCCCCGAGCGCGTCGCGGCCCAGCGATTGCAGAAAGGCGCTGTAGCGGCTCAGGTCGCGGCGGTAGGCGCTGAGCGTGTGCTGGCTGAGACCGCGTTCCACACCGAGGTGGGCGAGGTACTCCTCGAGCTCACGCGACAAGCGTTCGGTCACAGCCGCTGCCCCGGGCTACAGCGGCAGGAATGGATCGATGGCCACGGCAACGAAGACGACGGTGAGGTAGGTGATCGAGGCGTGGAACACCTTCATCGCCGCGAGTTTTCCGCGTTCGGGCTGCTTCGCCCGGCGCAGCAGCTGGACGGCGCCGTAGAGGAACCATGCTCCCGCCAGCCCCGCGATGAGCACATAGACCCACGTCATCGGCGTGGCCAACGCCAGCAGCAGCGAGCAGGCCACCATCGCCACGGAGTAGGCGAGGATCTGGCGGGCTACCTTCACGTCGCTGGCGACCACGGGCAGCATGGGAACGTCGGCTCGCGCGTAGTCCTCCTTGAAGCGCATCGACAGCGGCCAGTAGTGCGGCGGCGTCCAGAAGAACACGACGCCGAACAGTACGAGGGGCGCCCAATCGAGGGATCCGGTGACGGCCGACCAGCCGATCACGACGGGCATGCAGCCGGCCGCGCCTCCCCACACGATGTTCTGCGTGGTGCGGCGCTTGAGGACCATGGTGTAGCCGACCGCGTACATGACGATCGCGGCGAACGTGAGCGCCGCGGCCGCGAGGTTGACCAGCAGCGCGAACCATAGGACGGAGCCGAGGCCCAGGGCGACGGCGAACACGCTGGCCGCACGTACCGAGACGATGCCGGTGACCAGGGGGCGTTGCTTCGTGCGGTTCATGAGCCGATCGATGTCGCGATCGAAGATCATGTTGAAGGTGTTCGCCGACCCCGCGGCGGCGGCCCCGCCGATGAGGGTGGCAACGACGAGCCACAGGCCGGGCCAGCCGCCCGCGGCGAGGAACATCGTGGGGATCGTGGTGACGAGGAGCAGCTCGATGATGCGCGGCTTCGTCAGCGCGACGTACGCCTTGATCTTGTCGCCCGCGCTCGTGCGCCCCGCTGCAGGCCCGGGGCTCGAACGCAGGCTGCCGCGGTCGGAGGCCTGCGATCCAACTTGCTGCACGTATCGCTCCACCACTGGGGTCCCGCATTCGCGGCTGACCGGTCCGACGCCGGCTCCGCCAGGTCGACCTCGTGCTCCATCCTACGTCCCGCGGGGAACTGGCCAAAGTAGCCGGCGGGTAACACATGCCACTGTCGGTGAACGGGCCTACGGTGGCACCGACAGGCGCCCGCTCCCCGAGAACGATCGCGCATGGGGCGAGGCGGCCCATTAAGGTCGGAGGCAGTCTGCGCGAAACGACGAGCTTCGCCCAGCCACCACCCTCGGAAGGAAGTCCAAGAGCAGTGAACTCGACCAGCACCAACCTCAGCGAACTCGACGAGCGAGCGATTGCGACTGCGCGCGTTCTCGCGGCCGACGCCGTCCAGAACGCCGGTCACGGTCACCCCGGAGCCGCGATGACGCTGGCCCCCGTCGCCTACCTGCTCTATCAGCGCATCATGCGCCACGATCCCTCCGACCCGCTGTGGCGGGGGCGGGACAGATTCGTGCTCTCGGCCGGCCACGCCTGCCTGCTGCAGTACATCCAGCTCTACTTCGCGGGCTACGGCCTGGAGCTGGAGGACATCAAGGCGCTACGGACGTGGGGTTCCCCCACCCCGGGGCACCCCGAGTACCGCCACACGGCGGGAGTCGAGGTCACGACCGGCCCGCTGGGGCAGGGGATGGCCAATGCCGTCGGGATGGCCATGGCCGCGAGGCGGGAACGGGGCCTGCTCGACCCGCACGCCGCCCATGGCACGAGCCCCTTCGACCACTTCATCTACGTCATCGCCTCCGACGGCGATCTGCAGGAAGGCGTCACCTCCGAGGCCAGCTCGCTGGCCGGCACGCAGGAGCTCGGCAACCTCATCGTCATCTGGGACGACAACCGCATCTCCATCGAGGACGACACCAACATCGCGTTCACCGAGGACGTCGTGGCGCGCTACCGGGCCTACGGCTGGCACACCGAGGAGGTGGACTTCACCCAAGGCGGTACCGGCTACGCCGACGACCTCGAGGGCCTCGGCCGCGCCATCGCTGCGGGCCAAGCCGAGACGAAGCGTCCCACCCTCATCGCCCTGCGCACGATCATCGGGTGGCCGGCGCCGACGAAGCAGAACACGGGAGCCGCCCACGGTGCTGCCCTCGGCGCGGAGGAGGTGCGCGCCGTCAAGGAAATCCTCGGATTCGACCCCGAGAAGGACTTCGAGGTCAGTGAGGACGTCATCGCCCACACCCGAGGCGCCCTCGACCGAGGGGCCGATGCCCGCCAGCAGTGGCAGGTGGGATACGACGCCTGGCGCACCGCGAACCCGGACGGCGCGCAGCTCCTCGAACGGCTCACCGAGAGGCGACTGCCCGAAGGGTGGACCGAGGCGTTGCCGGCCTTCGAGGAGGGCAAGGACATGGCGACGCGCGCGGCCTCCGGGCAGGTCCTCGGCGCGCTCGCCGACGTGCTTCCCGAGCTCTGGGGCGGCTCGGCCGACCTCGCGGGGTCGAACAACACGACGATGGCGGGCGAACCCTCGTTCCTGCCCATCCAGCGGGCCACCGAAATGTTTCCGGGCCACCCCTACGGGCGCACCCTGCATTTCGGTATCCGCGAGCACGCGATGGGATCCATCCTCAACGGCATGACAGTCGAAGGGCTCACTCGGCCCTACGGCGGCACGTTCCTCACCTTCAGTGACTACATGCGCCCCGCCGTGCGCCTGGCAGCGCTCATGGAGCTGCCCGCCATCTACGTGTGGACGCACGATTCCATCGGGCTGGGCGAGGATGGGCCCACCCACCAGCCGATCGAGCACCTGGCCGCGTTACGGGCCATCCCCGGCCTCGACGTCGTCCGGCCCGCCGACGCCGCCGAGACGGCCATCGCGTGGCGCACCATCATCCAGCGCTCCGACCGGCCCGCCGGGCTCGTCCTCACCCGCCAGGGCATCCCCAACCCCGCGCGGGGCGGCGGCGATGCCACCGCGGACGAGCTTGCCTCGGCGGAAGGGGTCACTCGCGGCGGCTACATCCTCGCCGAGGCCAGCGACACCCCTCAAGTGCTCCTCATTGCCACGGGCTCCGAGGTCCAGATCGCGCTGGCGGCCCGCGACACCCTTGAAGCTGAGGGCATTCCCACCCGCGTCGTCTCGATGCCCTGCCGGGAATGGTTCGCCGAGCAGGATGCGGACTACCAGGCGCACGTGCTGCCGCCGACAGTGCGGGCACGGGTGTCCATCGAGGCGGGTATCGCGCAGGGGTGGCACGAGATCGTTGGTGACGCGGGTCGTTGCGTCAGCCTCGAGCACTTCGGTGCCTCCGCGGATTACCAGCGGCTGTTCGAGGAATTCGGAATCACGCCGGAGGCCGCGGTGAGCAAGGCACGTGAGTCCCTTGAGGCCGCGGCGGGCACTTCCCCGGGGTCCCGTCAGGAGCGCGCCGGCGGGGGCACCGGTGACCTGGGCAGCTAACCGCGCCCCACATGCGGGCGCACCAGCGAGGGAAGGAACGACACGATGACCACAACCGACAGGCTTGCGCAGCTATCCGAGCTCGGCGTGTCGATCTGGCTCGACGACTTCGATCGGGCACGGCTGACCAGCGAGGGTAAGGACGGCCTGCGCTACCTCATCGACCACCGCCACGTCGTCGGAGTGACCACGAACCCGGCGATCTTCGCGGCAGCGCTCAGCGGGCGCAGCTACGACTCGGCGCTGGCCGAGCTGGCGCAGCGGCGCGTCGCACCGGCAGCGGCACTCACCGAGCTGACCACGAGCGACGTTCGCGATGCCTGCGATGTGTTCGCCCCGGTGGCGGGCCGCACCGACGGCGTCGACGGGCGGGTGTCGATCGAGGTCGACCCGACCCTGGCTCGCGACACCGACGCCACCCTCGCCCAGGTGGAGGAGCTGTGGCACACGATCGACCGTCCCAACCTCCACATCAAGATCCCCGCCACGGTCGAGGGACTGCCGGCCATCCGCACCTCGATCGGGCGTGGGCGGTCGATCAACGTCACGCTCATCTTCTCGCTCGACCGCTACCGGGCGGTTGCGCTTGCTTACATCGACGGCCTCGAAGATGCGCTGGCGGAAGGCCGTGACCTCTCCCAGATCCATTCGGTCGCCTCCTTCTTCGTGTCGCGCATCGACAGCGCCATCGACCCGCTCCTCGATGAGATCGGTACCCCGGAGGCGGCGGCCCTGCGCGGCAAGATCGCGCTGGCCAACGCCCGATTGGCCTACGCGGCCTACGAGGAGATCTTCTCCGGCGAGCGGTGGGAGGCGCTGGCCGCCCAGGGCGCCCGACCGCAACGCCTGTTGTGGGCCTCGACCAGCACGAAGGACCCCAGCTTCCGGCCCACGCTCTACGTCGAGGAGCTCGTCACCAGCGGCGTCGTCAACACGCTGCCCGCCCAAACGCTGGAGGACGCCGCTCGGGAGGCGACGTTCAACGGCGACACCGTGCGCGACCGCAGCGAGGAGTCGCAACAGCTGCTGGACGAATTGGAACGCGTGGGTGTGTCGTACGAGGACGTCATGGCCCAACTGGAGGACGAAGGAATCGACAAGTTCGTCCAGGCCTGGCAGGAGCTGACCGATTCGGTGGCCTCGCAGCTGTCGGGGGTGTCGGGGCCATGACGCGCTCGGGCGCGGTGATGGCCTGGGCCGGGGGCGACAACTCACCGGCGGCCGTCGAGGTTTCTGCCACGGGTGCCGCCGCGGCAGCCGTGCACGACGCCGTCGGCCGGCTCGTATCGGACCGCGTGGCATCGCGGCTGAGCGAGCACGACGCCAGCCTCTGGGGAGAGGCGGCGGCCGAGGAAGCCGCAATCAGGCTGGGCTGGACGAAACTCCACGACTCCTCCCGCGACCTCCTCGACCCGCTGGCAAAGCTGCGCGCGGAACTGCAGGCCGAGGGCATCGAACGGGTCGTGCTATGCGGGATGGGCGGCTCCTCCCTCGCCCCCGAGGTCATGGCCGGGACGGCGGGCGTCCAGCTCGTCGTGCTGGATTCCACCCACCCCGCTCAGGTCGCCCGCGCCCTCGACGGCGATCTCGCGGCGACCGTCGTCGTCGTGGCTTCCAAGTCGGGGACGACCGTGGAGACGGACTCCCAGCGCCGGGCCTTCACGGCGGCCTTCGCCGATGCCGGCATCGACCCCGCCACGCGGCTCATCGCGGTCACCGACCCCGGTTCGGCCCTCGCGACGATCGCGCGCGAGGAAGGCTATCGCGCCGTCTTCGAGGCCGACCCGACGGTGGGCGGGCGCTTCTCCGCGCTCAGCGCCTTCGGGCTCGTCCCCGCGGCCCTGGCGGGCGTCGACGTCGCTGCGCTGCTGGATGACGCCGCGCAGGTCGCCGACATCCTTGGCGAGGATCACGAGGCCAATCCGGCGCTCGTGCTCGCGGCCGCGCTGGCCGCGACGGCGCCGCTGCGCGACAAGATCGTCATCACCGACGCCGGATCGGGGCTCTACCACTTCGGCGACTGGGCCGAGCAGCTCCTCGCCGAATCCACCGGCAAGGAGGGCAAAGGGCTACTGCCCATCATCGTCGACTCCGCGGCCCCCGAGCTGCGCAGCGGCGCCGCCAACGTGTTACCCGTGCTGCTGTGCCCCCAGGAGCGCCACGACGAGGCGCCGCCGGCCGCTGCGGGCGGTGAAGACGACGACGATGGCGTGCTGGTGGCCGCCACCGAGGTGACCGTGGCCGGCAGCCTCGGCGCGATGTTCCTGCTGTGGGAACATGCCGTCGCGATCGCGGGGCGGCTGCTCGGGATCAACCCGTTCGACCAACCCAACGTCGAATCGGCAAAGCAGGCTGCCCGCGGGCTGCTCGACGACACCCCGCCCCCCAGTCCCGTAGCGTTTGAAGACTCAGGCGTCGTCGTCTTCGCCTCGCCCGCCGTACCCGAGGGCAGCACGACCCTGTCGCAGGCCGTGAGCGCGCTGCTCGACCAGATCCCTGAGGACGGGTACCTCGCCGTCATGGCTTATCTCGACAGGGAGGGGCGCGGCGCTCAGCTCCTCAAGCCGGTGCGAAGCGCGCTCGCGCGACGCACCCAGCTGCCGGTGACCTTCGGCTGGGGGCCGAGGTTCTTGCACTCCACGGGGCAGTACCACAAGGGCGGTCCCGCCCGCGGCGTCTTCCTCCAGCTCACCGACCGGCCGACGCACCGGGTGTCGATCCCCGGCCGGGATTTCGACTTCGGCAGCCTCATTGCGGCCCAGGCGGCCGGCGACGCACGAGTGCTGACGGAGCTGGGGCGCCCCGTGCTGCGCCTGCAGGTCACCGGCCCCGACGCGCTGGCGTGGCTCGCCGGCATGCTCGCGGCCCCTGGAACGCCGTGAGCCAGGAGCGCACTACCGGCGGCGACGCGCCGAACCCGCTGCGTGATCCCACCGACCGGCGGCTCCCCCGCATCGCGGGGCCCGCGGGGCTCGTGCTCTTCGGCGCCACCGGCGACCTGTCGCGGCGCAAGCTGTTGCCCGCGATCTACGACCTCGCCAACCGCGGCCTGCTCCCCCCGTCCTTCGCCCTCACCGGCGTCGGTCGGCAGAACTGGGACGAAGCGCAGTTCGCGCAGGTGTTTCGCGAGTCCGTCGAGGCTCACGCGCGCACGACCTTCGACGAACGCACGTGGCGCCTGCTCGCCCAGGGCGTGCGGTACGTGCGGGGCGATTCCGAGGACTCCGCCACCTTCGAAGCGTTGGCAAGTACCGTGGCCAGCCTCGATGCCGAGCGCGGGACGGGCGGCAACCACGCCTTCTATCTCGCGGTACCTCCCGCCATCTTCCCCGTCGTCCTCTCCCAACTCCAGGCTTCGGGCCTGTCCTCCCCCTCCCCGGATGCGTGGCGGCGCGTCGTTGTCGAGAAGCCCTTCGGGCACGACCTGGCGTCGGCCCAGCACCTCGACCGGGTCGTCTCCCAGGTGTTCCCGCCCGACGCGGTCTTCCGTATCGACCATTACCTCGGCAAGGAAACGGTGCAGAACATCCTTGCCCTGCGTTTCGCCAACCAGCTCTTCGAGCCGGTGTGGAACAACCACTACGTCGATCACGTCCAGATCACCATGGCCGAGGACATCGGCATCGGCGGGCGGGCGGGCTACTACGACGACATCGGCGCCGCCCGCGACGTCATCCAGAACCACCTGCTCCAGCTCCTCGCGCTCACCGCGATGGAGGAGCCGTTCACGTTCGACGCCGCCGCACTGCGGGCCGAGAAGGAGAAGGTGCTGGCAGCGGTACGGCTGGGCGACGACCTCGGCGCGACCACCGCGCGGGGCCAGTACCTCGGCGGTTGGCAAGCCGGCAAGGAAGTGCGTTCCTACCTCGACGAGGACGGCATCGACCCGGGCTCGACGACCGAAACGTATGCCGCGTTACGACTGGAG
>DATGSB010000179.1:0-2603 GCA_035303045.1 Actinomycetaceae bacterium
CCACGGCGTGGCGATGCACGGCATCGGACGCAGCCGCGGAGCGGACGACGATGCGCGGCTGGCCGTCGAGGGCGTAGGCTCCCTCGGGCTCGGGGAACTGCGGGAACTCGCGGCAGCGACAATCCCGCAGCGATTCGCCGGAGGCGCGTGAGGCGCAGCCTGGGTGCGCACTAAGCACCCCAGCGCGGCAGGCGCACGAGAACAGGTGACGTCAGACAGGAGTGGTCGGTGGAGCAGCAGCTCGAGCTCGCATACGAGGAGATCTTGCGCCGCAACCCGGGGGAGACTGAGTTCCACCAGGCGGTCCGCGAGGTCTTCGAATCGCTGGGGCCCGTGCTGCGCAAGAACCCCCACTACGTCGACGCCGCCGTGCTCGAGCGGCTGTGCGAGCCCGAACGCCAGATCATCTTCCGGGTGCCGTGGACTGACGACTCCGGTGCCGTGCGCATCAACCGCGGGTTCCGGGTGGAGTTCAACTCCGCCCTCGGCCCCTTCAAGGGCGGCCTGCGGTTCCACCCGTCGGTTTATCTCGGCATCGTCAAGTTCCTTGGATTCGAGCAGATCTTCAAGAACTCGCTCACCGGCATGCCCATCGGCGGCGCCAAGGGCGGGTCGGATTTCGACCCCCACGGCCGCAGCCGCAACGAGGTCATGCGGTTCTGCCAATCCTTCATGACCGAGCTGTACCGCCACCTCGGCGAATACACCGACGTCCCGGCCGGGGACATCGGCGTGGGTCAACGTGAGGTCGGCTATCTCTTCGGCCAGTACAAGCGGATCACCAACCGCTACGAGTCGGGGGTGTTCACCGGCAAGGGTGTGACGTGGGGCGGGTCCCTCGTGCGCACGGAGGCCACGGGGTACGGCACGGTGCTCTTCACCGAGCAGATGCTGCGCACCCGCAAGGGCTCCTTCGACGGCAAGCGCGTGTCGGTCTCTGGCTCGGGCAACGTGGCAATCCATGCCATCGAGAAGGCCAACCAGCTGGGCGCCACCGTCGTGGCGTTTTCCGACTCCTCGGGCTACGTCGTCGACGAGGCCGGCGTCGACGTCGACCTGCTCAAGCGGATCAAGCTCGACGAACGCGGCCGCTGCCGCGACTACGCCAACCAGCGCTCGGACGCTCGCTTCGTCACCGAGGGCTCCATCTGGGACGTCCCCGTCGACGTGGCCCTGCCGTGCGCAACGCAGAACGAACTCGACGAGGCCCACGCCCGCGAGCTGCTGAAGAACGGCGTCACGGCCGTGGCCGAGGGCGCCAACATGCCCACGACACCGGAAGCGGTGAAGTTGCTGCACGACAACGGCGTGCTCTTCGGCCCCGGCAAGGCCGCCAACGCCGGCGGGGTGGCGACCTCCGCGTTGGAGATGCAACAAAACGCCAGCCGCGACGCGTGGAGCTTCGAATACACCGAGCAGCGGCTGGCGGACATCATGGCCGACATCCACGACCGCTGCCTGGAAACCGCCGAGGAATACGGGCGCCCGGGCGACTACGTCATGGGCGCCAACATCGCTGGGTTCACGAAGGTCGCCGACGCGATGCTCGCCTTGGGCTACATCTAAGTCCTCGAAGGCCTCCGGCCTGCCGCGCGTCTGTAGGGTGACACCGTGACACCGGCTCAGCGCGCGCGCTCCACCAAGCTCGCGTTCGCCGTCTGCTTGGGAGCCGGCTTCATCTCCATGCTCGACGTCTCGATCGTCAACGTCGCCTTGCCCTCGATCGAAAGATCGCTCGACGCGGCACCCAGCGCGCTGCAATGGATCGTGTCGGGCTACACGCTGGCCTTCGGCCTCGTCCTCATCACCGCGGGCCGCCTCGGCGACACGATCGGGCGACGCCGGCTGTTCATGGGGGGCCTCACCGGATTCATCATCGCCTCCACCGCCTGCGCCCTCGTGCCCTCGGCCCCGGTGCTCGCCGCCGTCCGGCTGGCCCAGGGCTTCGCCGCGGGCTTCATCAGCCCGCAGGTCATCGGCTTCATCCAGCAACTGTTCCAAGGCGGCCAGCGCGCCAGGGCATTCGGGGCCTTCGGGGCGATGGTCGGGATCGCGACGTCGGTGGGCCCGCTCGTCGGCGGCAGCGTCATCGCGCTCTTCGGCGCGCAGGAGGGTTGGCGCGCCGTCTTCCTCGTCAACGTCCCCATCGGCGCCACCCTGCTCGTGCTCGCCGCCCGCTTCCTGCCGGCCGACCAGCCCCCGCGCCGCCGCCCCGGATTGGACATCCTCGGCCTCGCGCTGCTCGGCCTTGCCGTGCTGGCGATCATGCTGCCGTTCATCCATTCGCCGGATGCCGACACCGGCGTGGGGACCGCGCCGTGGTGGCTCCTCGGCGTGGGTGGGGCGCTGTTGGTCGGTTTCATTGCCTGGGAGCGGTACTTCGAGCGTCGCGGCGGCAGCGTCGTCATGCCCGCCGGGCTCCTCAAGACCCCGTCGTTCAGCTTCGGCACCGCCGTGGGCCTCACCTATTTCGCGGGCTTCACCAGCGTCTTCCTGCTCATCACGCTGTTCCTCCAGGACGGCCTTGGCCTCACCCCTCTTCAAGCGGGCCTCGCCGTCACGCCCTTCGCGATCATCGGCGGGGTGGGCTCGATGGTCAGCGG
>DATGSB010000180.1:0-3266 GCA_035303045.1 Actinomycetaceae bacterium
CCAGTAACCCCCGCCTCGACGGACAGAGCTGGCCGATGCCGGTGCGGTGAGCACGCCACTGCACCGGCATCGCTCTGTGTGCGCCCCCCTGCGCGATGTGCGGGCGTGAGTTCTACTGGAAGAACCGTGTCGCCTGGTCCAGCGGCACCCTGCCCCGGGGCAGCTCCGTGGCCATTTTCGCGCCGTACTTCCATCGAGACGATCGCCACCTACCCGAGGCCAACCGCTACGCGCCCGAGTTGTGGCTGCGGGAACGCACGGCGCGGGACTGGCCCCTGGTGCCCTTCAGCGGCGGGCCCGCGATGTGCCCGGGGCGCAACGTCGTCCTCCTCGTCGCCAGCACCGTACTCGGGCACCTCATCGCCGAGCGCGACTACCGCGCGGCGGGCGCAGCACTGCAGCCCGGGCGGCCGTTGCCGGGGTCCCTCAGTCCCTTCCGGCTGCGCTTTACGGCCTGACACTTTACGGACTGACCCACCCATTGGGCGTGCAGCCATCGAGGCGCAGCGTCTGCTGCAGCATGACGGGGGCGAGCTGGCCGGGCCCGGGGCACGGGACGTGGCCGTTGCCGAGCACGTGGCCGACCTCGTGGTTGACGAGGTAGCGCCGGTATTCGCCGACGTCTCCCCCGGCGTCGAGGAACGGCTCGGCGCCCTCGGCCCACCGTTGGGCATTGAGGACGGCGTATCCGACCCGCCCGCACGACACCTCACCGCCCGTTGGCACGGGCGCGCACAGCGCGTCGGTCGTTGCTGGCGAGGCGAGGGTGAGGTGGAAGTCGGCGTCGGGCCCGGCGGTGCGCGCGAAGGCGACGCTGCCGTCGTGGCCCCACCCGCGTTCGTCGTTGAGGGTGTCCATCACCTGGCGGGCGAACTCCTCCGCCTCGGTGCCGATTCCGCGTTCGACCCGGATCTCAACCTGCACGACCCGCTCGGCGTCGCGCGGCGCCGGCTCCTCACCCGCCACGGTGACGACGTCTCCCCCGCCGTCGACCGGAACGTCGAGGCTCCACAGGCCGCCCTGCGAGGCGACGACATCGCCGCGCTCCGCCTTGGGCGGCAACGCGAGCCAGGCGCTGCCAAGGCCGGGGGCCAGCCATTCACGGTCCTCGGCGGCGACGACGGGGTCGGGCGACCACCGCGCGCCGTCATCGCGTTCGGCCAACGCGGCCCCGCCCCCGGCCACGGCGGCGGCAAGCCCGAGCGCGACGGGGAGGAGCCCCGCCACCCACCGGGGGCGGCGGGTGCTGGTGCGGGTACTACTGCTGCTCGTCGGGCGCCTGCGCTTGTGCTTCCGCAATCTTGGCCCGCACCTCATCCATGTCCAGAGCCTTCACCTGGCCAATGAGGTCCTCGAGGGCCGGGCCAGGTAGCGCGCCGGCCTGGGAGAAGACGAGCACGCCTTCCCGAAACGCCATGAGGGTGGGGATGGCCGAGATCCCGGCCTGGGCGGCAAGCTGCTGCTCCGCTTCGGTGTCCACCTTCGCGAAGACGACGTCGTCGTGAGTCTCGGAGGCCTCTTCGTAGACGGGGGCGAAGTTCTTGCATGGACCGCACCAATCCGCCCAGAAGTCGACCAGCACGATGTCGTTGCCGGTGATGGCCTCTTCCAAGGTTTGCGCTGTGACGTCGATCGTTGCCATGCCTTACTCCAATCGTGGTGTTGCGCCGCCGCGGCTGGCACTCCTGCCGGGCGGCGCCTCTCCACTATCCCGTGCCCGATGAGGCACCCGCAAACGGTTCAGCGGTCGGCGAGCAGCTCCGCGATCTGGATGGTGTTGAGGGCGGCTCCCTTGCGCAGGTTGTCCCCGCTGACAAAGAGGCTGAGCCCGCGCCCATCCGGCACGGAGCGGTCGGGCCGGATGCGGCCGACGAGGCTGACGTCCTTGCCCGTCGCATCGAGCGGGGTGGGAACCTCGCGCAGTTCGACGCCGGGCGCCTCGCCCAGCACCTGCTGGGCCTGCTCGGCGGTGATGGGCTCGGCGAATTCGGCGTTGATGCTCATGGCGTGCCCGGTGAAGACCGGCACGCGCACACACGTGGCCGCCACCGCGAGGTCGGGCAGCGCGAGGATCTTGCGCGACTCGTCGCGCAGCTTCTGCTCCTCGTCGGTCTCCCCGCTGCCGTCGTCGACGATGTTGCCGGCCAGGGC
This sequence comes from Actinomycetaceae bacterium, assembly GCA_035303045.1. Classification (GTDB taxonomy): domain Bacteria; phylum Actinomycetota; class Actinomycetes; order Actinomycetales; family Actinomycetaceae; genus DATGSB01. Next base: position 2,152 of record DATGSB010000180.1, read on the forward strand.
CACGACGTCGAAGGCGATGGGGGCGACGTACGTCTCGGGTTCGGGGAAGCGCACCGCGGAGCCATCGCGCACAAGCGCGGTGATGTCCTGGTCGGCGGTGGCGCGGATCTGAGACTCCAGCTCCCGCACACCGGCCAGCCCGGAGCCGGAGACGGCCTGGTAGCTCGACACGATGAGACGGCGCAGCCCGGCGGCCTTGTCCAGCGCCTTGAGGACCGGCATCGCGGCCATCGTCGTGCAGTTGGGGTTGGCGACGATGTTGCGGGGGATGTCGGCCAGCGCATCGGGGTTGACCTCGCTGACGACGAGGGGGACGTCGTCGTGCTTGCGCCAGGCCGAGGAGTTGTCGACGACGATGGCGCCGGCCTCGGCGAACTTCGGTGCGTACTCCCGCGAGGTCGCGCCGCCGGCGGAGAACAGGGCGATGTCGACGCCGGTCGGGTCGGCAGTGGCGACGTCCTCGACGACGACCTCCCGGCCCCGCCAGCGCAGGGTGGTGCCCGCGGAGCGCGCCGAGGCGAAGAAGCGGATGGTGGCGGCGGGGAAGTTGCGCTGCTCGAGCAGCTCCCGCATGACCTCGCCGACCTGCCCCGTGGCGCCGACGATCGCGAGGTTGACGCCGGTCTTGCGTGCGGTGTTCATCGACCGCTCCCTCCGTAAACGACGGCTTCGGTGTCTTCACTATCGAGTTCGAAGGCGGTGTGGACGGCGCGCACGGCCGCCTCGAGGTCCTCCGTGCGGGTGACGACGGAGATGCGGATCTCCGAGGTGGAGATCATCTCGATGTTGATTCCGGCGTCGAACAGCGCGCCGAAGAGCTTCGCCGATACACCGGGGTGGGTGCGCATGCCGGCACCCACGAGGGAGAGCTTGCCGATCTGGTCGTCGTACTGCAGGTCGGCGAATTCGAGGTCGGGCGCGTCGCGCAGCGCGGCGAGGGTCGCCTGGCCGTCCGCTTCCGGCAGGGTGAAGGAGATGTCGGTGAGCCCCGTGTCCTGCGACGACACGTTCTGCACGATCATGTCGATGTTCGCGCCGGCTTCGGCGACGACGGCGAAGAGCCTGGCCGCGGCGCCTGGGACGTCGGGGACGCCGATGACGGTGATCTTGCCCTG
>DATGSB010000181.1:0-5031 GCA_035303045.1 Actinomycetaceae bacterium
CTCGCCCCGCTTATCGACGCTGCAGCCGAGGCCGGGCAGTACGTCGTCCTGGATCTGCAGCCGGGCCGCTCGTCCTTCGTCGAGCAGGCCCAGCTCTACGAAGAGTTCCTTCGCCAGCCCCACGTCGGTCTGGCGCTCGACCCGGAATGGAATCTCGGCCTCGACGAGCGGCACCTCGTGCGGGTCGGTTCCGTCAGCGCCGAGGAAGTCAACGACGTTATCGATTGGCTCGCCGACCTCACCCGGGAGGAGGCGCTGCCGCAGAAGCTGCTTGTGCTTCACCAGTTCCAGCTGGCCATGATCGACGGCATCGACGAGATCGACCTCTCCCGCAGCGAACTCGCCGTGCTCATTCATGCCGATGGGCAAGGAAGTCAGCCGGACAAGCAGGCGACGTGGCGGGCGTTGCACCGTAATGCGCCGCACTTCCCGTGGTGGGGGTGGAAGAACTTCTACGACGAGGACCACCCGATGCTCACGCCGGCGGAGACCGTGGAGCAGGTGGACCCGCTGCCCGACTTCATCAGCTACCAGTAGGCCGGCCCGAGCTGCCAGTGGGCCGGTCCGGCCGAGCCCCGGCTCAGGCGAGCGGCGAGTGGCCGGGCGTCACTCGTTCGTCGTCGCGCACGGGCGGCGGTGGAGTGCCCGCGCCGAAGGGCGTGCCGCCCAGCTCCTCGCGTCCATGTGCGGTGAGCCAGTTGGCGAGGTCGGGCCCCTGGGGAACGATCTGGGTGGGGTTCACGTCGGTGTGGACGACGTAGTAGTGCTCCTTGATCTGCTGGAAATCCACGGTGTCGCCGAAGCCCGGCGTCTGGAAAAGATCGCGAGCATACGCCCACAGCGCCGGCATCTCGGTGAGCTTGTGCCGGTTGCACTTGAAATGGCCGTGGTAGACGGGGTCGAAGCGCACGAGGGTGGTGAAGAGGCGGATGTCGGCCTCGGTGATGTGATCGCCGACGAGGTAGCGTCGCGTGCTCAACCGCTCCTCCAGCCAGTCCAGCGCCGTCCACAACCGGCGGTAAGCGTCGTCATAGGCCTCCTGGGCCCCAGCGAAACCGCAGCGGTACACGCCGTTGTTCACCTCGGTGAAGACCCGGGCGTTGACCTCGTCGATCTCGTCGCGCCAGTGGTCGGGGTACAGCTCCGGGGCGCCTTCCCGGTGGTGGGCGCGCCACTCGCTTGACAGGTCCAGGGTCATCTGCGCGAAGTCGTTGGTGACCACCTGACCGGTGGGGATGTCGACGATCGCGGGCACGGTGATGCCCCGGGGGTACTCGGGGTCGCGGGCAAAGTACGCCTCCTGGAGCCGCTCGATTCCCAAGACCGGGTCGCGGCCTCCGGGGTCGAGGTCGAAGGTCCAGGAACGGGCGTCGTGGGTGGGCCCCGGCAGGCCGAGCGACAGGGCGTCCTCGAGCCCCAGCAGGCGGCGCACGATGATGGTGCGATTCGCCCACGGGCAGGCCCGGGCCGCCACGAGCCGGTAGCGGCCGGCCTCGACCGGCCAGCCGTCGCGGCTGTCTGCGGTGATCCGGGTCGTGATGTAGTTCTGGTCGCGCTTGAACTCCGCGCCCGTGATGTAGCTTCCCTGTTCGCCGGTGGTCTCCATGACGTCACGCTACCCCGCCCACCGCAGGCCGCGCCCGGTGCCCGATCGGGCAGGGCGAGGTGCCCGTGCGCGGAAGCCTCCTCCCTGTCGCCCGGTGATCCCACGGATTACGGTGCCGAGTGGAGGACGACGTCATGAGCCGTAGATCCGCGCGCGACCAGGCCGCTGCCCCGGCCACCCCCACCAAGGGACCCGTGAGTCGCCCGCACGGGCCGCCGCCCGGCCGGGGGCAGTTGCTGGCCCTGCAGGCGGCAGCCGGTAACCACGCCGTGCGAGGGCTCGTCTCCGGGGCGAGCGCCCCCGCCGCCCTGCAGCGGCTCGTGGCACCGCCCGCGATCGACGTCGCGCCCGGCCATGTCGGGGCCCAGCCCGGCGACTACGCCGATGGGGTGGAGGGCGGCGAGGACGTGGAGACGCCAGCGGCAGCGGAGGAGTTAGCGGCGGCGGAGGCGTCGTCCGAAACCGTGCCCAGCTCGCCCGAAGACGGAGCGGTGGAAGTCGACGCCGGGATCCCACCCGGCCGTGACACTGCCGGCGTGCCGATGACCCAGCCGGAGGCAGCGGAGGCCCCGCCCGCAGACCCCGCGAGCGCCGTCGCGGCAGCACAAGCCGAACTCTCGTCCGCAGCCGAGAGCGCCGGACAAGAGCACGTCTCCGATGATGCTCCCGCAGTGAACGAACGCCGGCCATCGGGCAACACCCAGAACGAGGAGCGCGATGCCGAGGCAAGCAACGGCACCGCGGCGGCGAGTGAATGGGGCGCTCCAGGATCAGCCAAGCGGCAGGCCAGGATCAAGGAAGCGCGCGTTAAGGCACAGGCCGGCGATGCGTTTGCTGAGGGGCTCAAGGCCTCGGGCAAGGACGAGGTTATGGTGCTCTCGGCCCAGAAGGCGGTCGTTCGGCTGCTGTTGCGTCGCGGCATCAGCCAGGCGGCGAAAGCCGCCGGCCCCGTCGGCGCATTGCTGGGTGGCGGCACGGCCGTTGTGCCGTTTTTCAGCAAGCTCGTCGGATCGACCCCCTTGACCTCCCACAACTGGTACGAGGGGCAAGGCGACGAGCTCACGGCCAACCGTTTCGCCGCCACCGCGGACACCCTGGAGTTCCTGGCGCAAGGAGCGAGCACCATCGGAGTCGCCTGCGGCGTCGCCAGCGGGCTGGGCGTCATCATCGCCTTCGTGCCCGGCGGCCAGCCCATCGCGGCCACCCTCATTCCCGCGAGCCTCAAAGGCATCGCCGGGGCATCGGCCGCGGGCCTCGTGCTCGGCCTGCTCCAAGGAGCGGCCACCTATGCCGCCAACGCCTACCGCGAACGGCACATCCTGCACGCCGACCTCGAGGACGAAGAAGCGCTTCTGCATCAACAACAGCTCCTCACCCAGGGGGTCGCGGCATTCTGGGGAGCGGCCGGCGGCATGTCCGCGGGGGCGGCGTCCCAGGGATTGCAACAGGGAGCGGGTGCCTACCGCAGGCACAAGCGTCGGACCGAGCGGGAGGGCGGCGCCACTGCCACGGAGCTGCCGGGTGATCACAGCCCGTCGCAGATTATCGACGCCCGCCGCAAGATGACGGAGCAGGGCCGCCGGGGGATCGAGAAGATCGACGACGTCGCGGTCGGGCGGAAGAAGGGAGTCGAAGCCCCCGCGCGCCAGCGGCACGCCGAGGCCACGCGCGCCGAGCAGGAGGCCTACCGGGCGTGGAAGATGAACCGGGACATGCTCCGTGAGACACGCGAACGTTCCCGGCGGGTAACCGGCGAGGAAGCGAGCGCAGCCGATCTTCGGGAGCGCGCGTGGCAGAACGAGATCGAGTTCGCCAAACGAAACGAGGCTCAAACCAAGGTTCGTGACGACGCGCGAGAGGTTCAAACGCGAGCCCGCAAGAAAGTCGCAGATCTCCGCGAACAACAGGGACAGGCTGAGACCCCCGAGCTCGCGCAGGCGACGGCGGAACTCGATCGGGCCACGACGAGATTGAACGAGGCGAGCACCAAACTCGCCGAGATCCGTCGGGAGTGGGTCCGGAGCGGGAAAGAACTGCATGGCATGGCGAAGGATCTCGAGCAGGGCTACCGCGCGGACGAGGCGCTGTTCGACGCTTGGCATCGCGCGCACCTGCACGAGCAGGCGACGATGCTGAATGACGCCGCCGTCACGGCCGACATCCAGTGGGACTTGGATCAACGCCAAGAGTTCACCAAGCACGCCAGCCAGGGGCGGATGTGGCACGAGGAGCTCAGGCCCGCGGCGGGAGTTATCGGCAGCATCCTGTCGGCCGGTGTGGGCGGCGGGCGCGCGGCGCAGTCCGCAGCAGGGGAGCGACATGTCGAAGAGGTCGAAGTGCAGGCGGGGGAACCCCCACATTCATCTGCTGAAGTCGAGGTGCTCGGCGTGGCCGCCTCCACCGCGGCCGACGTTGCCGCCGAGGCCTCGGCTGATGCTGCCGAGGCCGCCGCCGCGGAAGCACCGCTCACCTCCGCCGGCGCTCGGCTCGCCGATGCCGAGGCTCGCCTGGCCCAGCTGCGCCAGCAGGCGGGAGAAATCGCTCAGCGGTTGGTGCAGAAAGACACCCAGCGCGCGAAACTCGAAGCCAACGATGCCGAGACCACGCGCCGCCTGAGTGAGAGCGCGGGCGGCTTCGGCCGCGTCGACAGTTTCGTCGGCGTCGTAGGCACGCTGCTCGGCTATGCGGGCAGGCTGCAGCACCGGCTGTTTCCGAAGAAGGTGCAGGACGTCGGTCGCCGGATCAGCGAGGCGGGAGCCACCATGGCCTCCCGAAGCGCCGCGAGTCGGGCGAGCTTTGACGACGAACTCGCGGCCGCCGGGCCGCGTCGGGCCGCGTTGGCGCACCAGCGGGAGCGTCTCGACGCCTCGCGGGATGCGATGCCCGCTACACAGGAGCGACTTGACGAGGCGGAACGGACGCTCACGTCGGTGCGCGACAGTGCGAGCGAAGGTGCCGCGCTCGCGGGCGAGGCTCGGGCCGCGAGCACCGCGCTCGGGTCCCAGGCCGCGGCAGCGGCGCAGACGGCCGCTGCGAGCCAGGCCAGCGCCCACGACGGGCTGGAGGAGTGGGCCGAGCGGCGAGGCGAGCAGCGAGCCGCGGCCCGACGCGCGCGGGTAGCCGAACTCGAGGGCGCGGGCTACGACGTCGAATAATCGACGAATAGCGAGCACCTCCATCCGTCCGGTGAGAAGCTGGGACGGTGCCCGCGTGGGGTGTTGAGGAGGAGTCGTCACCATGGCAAGGGAATCGCAGATACCGGCGGTGCCGTCGAGTGCTCCAGGCACGGGCCGCGGCGGCCAGTTGTCCTGGATCGCATTGGGGGTGGCTGGCCTCCTGACGGTGTGGCACGTCATCTTCGCGGTCACCGTGCAGGGCATGGCTGGATCCGATCAGGACGTCTTCGTCTCGGTGTGGCTCGTCGT
>DATGSB010000182.1:0-2023 GCA_035303045.1 Actinomycetaceae bacterium
TACAGCGAGCTCGAGCGCGCCGTCTTCTCGATGGTCGTGGCCGGGCGCGTCGTCACCGGCTCGGACGGCAAGGACGACATCGCCGTGATGATGGTCGAGGCCGAGGCCACGGACAACGCCTGGGAGCTCATCAAGAACGAAGGCGCCACCGCCCCGACGGAGGACGTCATCGCCCAGGGGCTGGAAGAGGCCAAGCGGTCGATCGCCATCCTGTGCGCGGCCCAGTCCGAAGTCGCCGACAAGGCCGCCAAGCCCGTGGTGGACTTCCCCCGCTTCCTCGACTACGAGGACGCCCACTACGAGGCCGTGGCCGCACACATCACGCCGGCGCTCACCGAAGCCGTCGCCATCGGCGGCAAGCAGGAGCGCGAGACGCGCATCGATGAACTGCGCGACGAGACTCTCGGCGCCCTGGCCGAGCAGTTCCCGGAACAGGAAAAGTCCGTGGGTGCGGCGTTCCGTTCGCTCACCCGCCACCTCATCCGCCAGCGCGTGCTCACCGACGGCGTGCGCATCGACGGCCGTGGGCTGCGCGACATCCGCACACTGTCCGCCGAGGTCGACGTGCTTCCGCGCGTGCACGGTTCGGCGATCTTCGAGCGCGGCGAAACCCAGATCATGGGCGTGACCACCCTCAACATGCTGCGCATGGAACAGCAGCTGGACACCCTTTCGCCGGTGACTCGCAAGCGCTACATGCACAACTACAACTTCCCGCCCTACTCCACCGGCGAGACGGGCCGCGTGGGTTCCCCCAAGCGCCGCGAGATCGGGCACGGTGCGCTGGCGGAACGCGCCATCCAGCCGCTCCTGCCGAGTCGCGAAGATTTCCCCTACGCCATCCGCCAGGTGTCGGAGGCGCTGGGATCCAACGGCTCGACCTCCATGGGTGCGGTATGCGCCTCGACCCTCGCGCTGCTCAACGCAGGCGTGCCGCTGCGCGCCCCGGTGGCGGGCATCGCCATGGGGCTCATGTCGGACACGGTGGACGGCGAAACCCGCTACGCGGCCCTCACCGACATCCTCGGAGCCGAAGACGCCTTCGGTGACATGGACTTCAAGGTGGCCGGAACGCGGGAATTCATCACCGCGATCCAGCTGGACACCAAGCTCGACGGCCTCCCGGCCTCCGTGCTGGCCGGCGCGCTCAGCCAGGCGCGCGACGCCCGCCTCCACATCCTCGACGTCATGACAGAGGTCATCGACGCCCCCGACGAGATGGCAGCCACCGCTCCGCGCGTCATCACCGTCAAGGTCCCCGTCGACAAGATCGGTGAGGTCATCGGCCCCAAGGGCAAGATGATCAACCAGATCCAGGAGGACACCGGCGCCGACATCTCGATCGAGGGCGACGGTACCGTCTACATCGGCGCGACCGACGGCCCGTCGGCCGAGGCCGCCCGCCAGGCGGTCAACGCCATCGCCAACCCGCAGATGCCAGAGGTGGGGGAGCGCTTCGTCGGGACCGTCGTCAAGACGACGTCCTTCGGCGCCTTCGTCTCGCTGTCTCCGGGTAAGGACGGCCTCCTGCACATCTCGCAGATCCGGCGCCTCGTCGGTGGCAAGCGCGTGGAGAACGTCGAAGACGTCCTCAACGTCGGCGAGCAAGTCCAGGTCGAGCTGGCCGAGATCGACCCGCGCGGCAAGCTGTCGCTGCACGCGGTAGTCGACGAGGCGGAGGAGGCGGCCGCCGAGCAGGCCAACGGCGAGCAGGCCGACGAACAGCCCGAGGGTGCCCGCGAGGAGCGGCGCAGTGGCGGCCAGCGCCGCCAGCGCCGTCGCCGCACCCGCGAGGACAGCGACGACTGACGTGGCCCACCAGCTCGAACTCGTACCCGCGGGGGAGGCAGGGGCCGAGCTGAGGGTGGAGCACGACGGCAGCCTCATTCGCCGATCGGTGCTGCCCGGTGGCATACGCGTGCTCACCGAACGGATGCCGGCGCAGCGTTCGGCAACGATCGGGGCCTGGGTGGCCGTCGGTTCTCGCGACGAGACCGACGGCCACCACGGCTCCACCCACTTC
>DATGSB010000183.1:0-2298 GCA_035303045.1 Actinomycetaceae bacterium
GTCGTCGGCATCATCTACGCGATCATCACGGCGATCTTCACGCCGAGCTTTGAGGACATCATCACCGGTCGCGCCTCGAGCTTCAGCGGCCGGATCTGGATCGGCGCCGCGCTGTCGGCGATCGTCGGCGCGGTGTTGCAGCTCGGCTACTTCGCCTACATGGAATCCAGCCGGGGCCAGACGCTGGGCAAGATGGCGCTGAAGCTGCGCACCTATGGCCCCAACGGCGGCAACCCCACGATGGAACAGGCCGTCAAGCGCAACATCTGGGTTGCGGCGAGCCTCCTCGGGATCATCCCCGTGGCCGGCAACCTGCTCGGTGGTCTCGCCGGGCTGGCCGCGGTCATCGCCATCGCGGTGACGATCAACGGCAACGTCACGACCCGCCAGGGATGGCACGACAAGTTTGCCGGGGGCACCACCGTCATCAAGGTCGGCTAAGCAACGCCTCAGCTAAGAGGAGGTCCGCAGGAACAGTAATCTTGCGGGCCTCCTCTTTTCCTGTCACCACCCATACCTCCTCCCCCAGGGCTTCCACGAGCCCGGCGTCGTCCGTGGCCGCATGCCCTTCCTCGGCGGCGCGGGCGGCGCCCGCCTCGTGGGCGCGGGCGAGAAGCGCCCGGTCGAAGCCTTGCGGAGTCTGGATGGCTCGCAGCGTGGCCCGGTCGACCGTCGCTACGACGGGGCCCTCCCCCGCGCCGTCAACGGCTACCCGCTTGATCGTGTCGCTCACCGGCAGGCCTGGCACCACCGCCCGGCGCCCCTGGCGCACGGCTTCATAGACGCGGCGCACGAGCTCGGGCGGCGCCAGCGCCCGCGCGGCGTCGTGGACGAGCACGACGTCGACGTCGTCGTCGATGCGGGCCAGCGCGGCCGCGACAGAAGATTGGCGGGTGGCCCCGCCCGGGACCAACTCGATGGGAACCCGCGAGCTGTCGAGAATCGCGGCGAAGCGCTCTGCCTCGCCCTCGGGGTGGGTGACGATGATGCGCTCGACGCAGCCGGAGTCCGCGAGCCGCCGCGCCGCGTGCACGACGAGGGACTCCCCGCGCAACTCGACGAGCGCCTTGGGTTGCTCGGCGCCGAGCCGCGTACCCGAGCCGGCGGCGGTGAGGATCGCCACGCAGCCTCGCTGGGCGCCGCGTGCCGGGTTCGCGCTCATCTCAACCGAATGTTCGTGCTCGCGTCGGTGTTCGTACCCGCGTCAGCCCGCGAGCACGGAGTCGAGGATCTCCTCGGCTTCCTCTTCTTCCGTCTTCTTCGCCAGCGCGAGCTCCGAGACGAGGATCTGGCGGGCCTTCGCCAGCATTCGCTTCTCGCCGGCCGACAGCCCGCGGTCCTCATCGCGCCGGGAGAGATCACGCACGACCTCGGCGACCTTGATGACGTCGCCCGAAGCGATCTTCTCCACGTTCGCCTTGTAGCGCCGCGACCAGTTCGTCGGTTCCTCGGTGTAGGGCGCGCGCAGCACGTCGAAGACGCGCTCGAGACCCTCGCTGTCGACGACGTCGCGCACGCCGACGAGATCGACGTTATCGGCGGGCACCTCGATCGTCAGATCGCCCTGGGCGACTCGTAGCTTGAGGTAGACCTTCTCTTCCCCACGAATAATCCGTTTGGAGATGTCCTCAATCAGTGCGGCTCCGTGGTGCGGGTATACGACGGTTTCACCGACGCTGAAGGTCATAGTCCGGCTGCTCCTCGATCGGAAAGTGGCCTCGATTCTATCACGCGGAATGAGCGACTTTTCGGCCAGATGGCGATCAATTCCACGTCTCGCGGGCGCGCCGGGTAACCTGCTGGGGAGCCACTGTTTCAAGGAGATGAGTCGTGACCTCTAAGCCTCGCCGGACGATACTGTCCCTCGCCGCGGTCGCCGCGGCGACCGCCCTTGCCGGCTGCTCGTTCATCAACCCGATTCTCACTCAGGAATCCGTGGCGCTCAGCGACGGTGTCCAAGTGTGGCTCGAGCCCTCTCTCCGCGCGGACAACATCGTCGTCCTCACGTCAGGGGAGGGTGAAACCGGCGTCGTCATCGGCACCCTGGCCAACGACACTCAAGAGGCGGAGGAGTTCACGCTCTCGGTTGCCGATGGCGGCATCACCACCGAGGTTGGCCCCGGCGAGGTCGTGCAGTTCGGTGAGGACAACCCCGTCATCATCCCCTCGGTCCCGGTCGCGCCGGGCGCGTTCATCGACGTGCAGCTCAGCGTTGCGGGCCACGGCACCGAGACGGTTTCGGTGCCCGTGCTCGACGACACCCTCTCCCACTTCGCCGACTACGTGCCGTAACCCGTT
>DATGSB010000184.1:0-3476 GCA_035303045.1 Actinomycetaceae bacterium
CTACAGCAGCGTCGGGCAACTCGGCCTGCTCGCCCTGCTCGTGGGTGCGGCGCTCGTCGACCGGGCGCTCGCGCCGGCGTGCATCGCCGCTGCCGTGCTCTACATCGCCCACCACGGGTTGGCGAAGGCCGCGCTGTTCCTCGGCGCCCCGCTGTGGGCGGGGCGCGCGGTGGTGCGCCGCTGGGTCGCCGCCGGCTCCGGCCTCGCGGCGCTGTCGATCGCCGGCGCGCCGCTGACGCCCGGGTTCCTCGCGAAGTACGGGGCGAAGGAAGCGGTGGGCGACCTGCCCCTGCTCGCGAGCGCGCTGACGGTCCTGGGCGTGGGCTCCACGCTGATCCTCGCCCGCGCGTTGTGGTTGCTGCACCGCGACCCGCCCGGGGCCGAGCTCCCCGCACAGGACGCGCCGGGGGCGCTCGCCACCGCGCCCGATCATCCCCCGCACGCCTCGCGGGCCGCGATCCTCGCGTGGGCAGTGCTCGCGCTGGCCGCCGTGCTGGTGCCGTGGGTGGCCGGGACCGCCTGGGTGAGCCAGGCGCACGTGCCGGAGCTCTCGGTGGCCGATCTGTGGGCGGCCACCTGGCCCGTGCTCCTCGGGCTGCTCGCGGCCGGTGGCGCGCTGTGGTTCGCGCGCCGCGGAGCGCGCGCGTTTCGCTCTCCCCCCACCGTGCCGGCGGGGGACCTGCTCGTGCCGGCCGCGGCGCTCGGGCGGGTGGCGGTGGCCGCCGCGAGCGCGGGTGCCGCCACGGTGCGCCGCGGCTACCGCCGTGGCCGCGACGGGCTCGCGGCGGTGGCGGAGCGCGTCTCGCCCACCGCCGCGGCCGCCCGGGGCGAGGCGGCGCTGGGCACCTGGCGTGCCTCGGGCCTGGCGCTGCTGCTCGTCGCCGCCCTCGTCGTGGCTGCGGGGTGGGTGTCGTGATCGCCGTGTCGCTTCTCGTTCGCGCAGCCGTGCTCACCGTTACGTGGTGGGTGTTGGCCGACGGCAGCTTCTACAACTGGCCCTTCGGCCTCGGCTTCGTCGTGGCGGCCACCGCGGCGACGTGGTGGCTGTTCCCGCCCGCTCGGCGCCGCAGCGGGGCCGCCGCGGGGACGGCGGAGCGGAGGGGCCCGCTCGCGCTGGTGCGCCGGAGCTGGGCGGCCATCCGGCTCGCCGGCTGGTTCCTCGCCCGCTCCCTCGTCGGCGGCATCGACGTCGCCCGTCGGGCCGTCACCCGCGTGCCGGACACCGATCCGCACTATGTGGAGCACCGGTTCCGGCTGCCGCCCGGCGGGGCGCGCGTGGTGGTCGCCTACCTCAACAACCTCATGCCCGGATCCTTGTCGGTGCATATCGGCGACGTGCTGGTCATCCACTCCATCTCCGAGGAGCTGCCCACCCTCGAACAGGTGGTGGAGCTGGAGGACCGTGTGGCTGCCGCCGCGGGCATCGAGCTCGCGTGAGTGTGCGGTTGGGGGCCGGTCTCCCTGGATCATATGATCCCGCCAGCCCCTGCTGCTGGCTCCCCGGATCTCGTCGTAACTCACGGGTTCCAGAGTGCGCATCCGACGGAAAAGTAGAACCTCAGCGCGCGCGGACGGCGTTTGCGGGGCTCAGCTCACGGGTTTCCGTCGGCGCGGCCTCTTTCCGTCGTCGCGGGCGTCTTTCCGTGGGCGCGGGCCCCAACGCCCGGTGGGCCACCGAGGTGGCCGACGTCTCCCGGGAGGGCGGTGCGGGGCCTTCGGGCCGCTGATTAGGCTGTCGTGGTGCGAATCCACCGATCCGCCGCCTTTCGGGTGGGGGCGGCCGTCGCTCTGGCCACCGGGCTGTACGGCATCTCCTTCGGCGCGCTGAGCATCGCGGTGGGCCTGTCCCTGTGGCAGACGATGGCGCTGAGCCTGCTCATGTTCACCGGCGGCTCCCAGTTCGCCTTCATCGCCGTCCTCGGTGGGGGCGGCGGCGGTGCCGCGGCCTTCGGCGCCGCCTCGCTGCTCGGGGTGCGCAACGCCGTCTACGGGATGGAACTCAACCGGCTCATCGCTCCGCGCCGCCGCCACATCCCGCTGGCCGCGCACGTAACGATCGACGAATCGATGGCCACGGCCGTGAGCCAGGATTCGCTGCCCGAGCGGCGGGTGGGGTTCTGGACGGCGGGCCTTGGCATCTTCGCGCTGTGGAACCTGTTCACCGCCGCCGGCGCCCTGCTCGGCGACGCGCTCGGAGACCCGCAGCAATGGGGCTTGGACGGCGCGGCGGTGGCGGCGTTCCTCGGGTTGCTGTGGCCGCGCCTGCGCCAGCGCGACGCTCGCGCCGTCGCGGTGGTCTGTGCCGCGGCGACGGTCGTCGTCATCCCGCTCGTGCCGGCCGGGGTGCCCATCCTCGTGGCCGCGCTGGTCGCGGCCGTGTGGGGCTGGTTCAGCAAGCAGACGGTCGCGCCGTGAGCTGGGGCTGGCTGCTCCTGGCGTGCGCCGTGGCCTACGCGACGAAGCTGCTCGGCTACCTCGTGCCCGTGGCATGGCTCGACCACGAGCCCGCCAAGCGGGCCTCCGAGGCGGTCACGGTCGGGCTGCTCGCGGCCCTCGTGGTCGTCGCAAGCCTCGCCGAGGGGCCAGCACTGGTCATCGATGCGCGCCTCGCCGCCCTGGGCGCCGCCGCCATCGCGCTGTGGTGTCGCGCGCCCTTCCTCGTGGTCGTGCTCGTGGGCGCCGCCGCCGCGGCCCTCACCCGCCTGCTCGGGTTCGGGTAGCGCGCCCAGCGCCGAGGCGAGGAGGGCGAGTTCAGACGATCCTGCCAGTTGGCGGGCGGCGACTCGGCGCTCGGGTGGGTGCCACAGACCGCTGTGGAGCACAGGAACGGGCGAGCCAGGATGTCCGGACGACGGATTCCGGTGAGCTAACGCCGCTGAACCCGCCCAGCGTTGGCCTGGATCATGGGAGTCCGTTGGAAAGAGCGTCTGGAAACGGTGAGTAACGACGGACTCCTGTGAGTCAGCGGCAGGTGGTGGTTGGATCCCATGAGTCAGCCCTGCGCGGGGCGGCGCTACTGTGTGACCAATCCGCGGAGGTGCCATGCACGAACGAACGCACCGGCGATGGGCCCGGGCTCTCGCGGTGCTCCTCCTGGTCGAGCGCCGCAGCGGCGCGCTGCCCCGCGCGTGGCGACCGCGCCGGGTGCGCACCGCGGGGTCGCGCGCCTACCTAAGGAACCAGGCCACGGGCCGCGGCCGCCGGGCGCTTCCCAGAACGGCGAGACCGTCCCGCGGCCACTGTGGCTGCCCGTGTCCGCCGACGTCATCGAGCTGGGCAAGTTTGACCGCCCCGGCCACCTTCGCCTGCGCGGCTTCTACACCTCCGCCGGCCTCACGGTGCGGGTGCAGCCAGCGAAGCTGACCGACCCGGAACGCGACGGCATCGCCAGGTGCGTCGCCGCCGCGCGCCTCATCGGCGCCCACCGACCCGGCCTCATGCCCCGCATGCTCGATCACGGCACGGTGGCGCGCGGA
>DATGSB010000185.1:0-6141 GCA_035303045.1 Actinomycetaceae bacterium
TTCAGGGGTTCCCCGGGTTTGACTTCCTCCAGGTGAAGCACCCGGTCGCGAATCTCAACGCCACCCAGATCCGGGAACGGGCCGAGCAGGCCCTGCCCGACGCCCTTCGTATCCTCGGAGTTGAGGCCTGATGTCTGAAACAACCACCGCTACGGCGGATGCCCCCGTCGTCGACGCCGGGGCGATCCGCGAGGTTCTGGAGCACTACTACGACAAGGGCTGGACCGACGGGCTGCCCGTCGTTCCGGTTACCGAGTCCTACGTCGAGCAGTTCCTGGCTCAGACGCCGCGCAAGCCGGATGACGTGCTGTTCGAGGTCCCCCACCTCAACCGTTCTCTGACGGTGCGCCTGGCCGCGATCAACGCCGCCCTGGCGGGCTGCAAGCCGGAGTACTTCCCGGTCATCGTCGCCGCCTGGGAAGGCATCGCACAGGAGCCCAACCCCCGTCGCGGCATCTGGCAGTCCACGACCGGCACCGCGCCGTTCACCGTCGTCAACGGCCCGATCCGTAACGAGCTGGAGATCAACTACGCCGGGAACATCTTTGGCTCCGGCTTCCGGGCCAACGCCACGATCGGCCGAGCGATCCGCCTCGCGCTCATCAACGTGTTCGGCCTGCACCCGCACAAGCTGGACCAGGCGACCCAGGCCACGCCGGCGAAGTACACCGCCGTCATCGCGGAGAACGAAGAGAACAGCCCGTGGCCCCCGCTGCACACGGAGTACGGGTTTGACGCCGACGCCAACGTCGTCACCTCCTTCGTCATCCGCTCGGTCATCCACATCGAGGCCCGCCACGCTCAGACCCCTGAGCAGCTCGCCTACGACCTGGCCGACACCATCCGCCGCACCGGTGCCCTCATCCACGAGTACACCTCCGCGCTGCTCGTGCTCGTTCCCGAGCACGCCGAGCTGTTCGCTAACGCCGGCTGGAGCAAGGACGACGTACGCAACGCCGTCTTCGCACACGTCGTGCGCAGTCGCGAGGATCTGGCGGCCGCGGGTAAGGACGCGCTGTCGCACCACAGCCGCTGGCGCCTGCCCTCGGATCACCCCGACGCCATCCCCGACTCCGCGGGCGAGCAGGGCAACGACATGGTCGGCCTGCTCACCTCACCGCAGTCGATCCAGGTGATGGTCGCGGGCGCCAACAACGCCGGAGTCTCCGCGGTCGTGGAGATCTTCGGCCTGGCCCCGCGCGAGCGTCCCTCCTCGTTCAGCGAGATCCAGCGGGCGTGACAGCCAGCTGAAGTCCTTGACGACGGCCGCAGCCCATGCTGTGGCCGTCGTCGTTTTCCTGCCGCCCGCCGTCTGCGATACAAGAGGAGCACAATGAAGTTGACAGCGCACGAGCGCTCGATGGCCAACGGCGAGCAGGGCGAGGCCGTCGCCGCCGCGATGGCAGTCCTGATCGAGTACGGCGAGATTCTTGGCGCCGAGCGCTTGGTTGAAACGAACAACGTCAGCGGTGCCAATATTTTTGGTCCTCGCCACTCGAAGGTTCTCGGCGAGACCGACCCGCAGGCGCTGTTCTCGCGCTTCTCTCTCAACTCAGATAAGACGCTCGACGTTCCCGCGGTGCGGGCCCACAGCTGCCAGCTCATCGGCCCGCGGGACGCGAAGAACTGGCAGATGCAGGGACTCAGCGAGGCAGAGAACGAGGAGATCACGAAGAGCGAGGAGTATCTCGCCTCCATCGGCGTGAGCCTGCTGAGCACATGCACGCCCTACCAGGTGGGCAACAACCCCATCAAGGGCGAGCATTGTGCCTGGATGGAGTCCTCCGCGGTCGTGTACATCAACTCGGTGCTCGGCGCTCGCACCAACACCGAAGGGCGCGAGTCGACAGCGGCGGCGATGCTCACCGGACGCATTCCCTACGCCGGGCTCCACCTCGAAGAGAACCGCCGCGCCACGCACGAGGTACGCATCGAACGGCCCGTCGACTCGACCTTCGACTGGAACGTTCTCGGCTACTTTCTGGGCGCCGTCCTTGACGACGGCATTCCCGTGATCACCGGCGGCGAGCTCGATCCCGAACCCGTTGACCTGAAACAGCTCGGGGCGGCCGCCGCATCATCCGGCGACATCGAGATGTACCACATCCCCGGCATCACGCCCGAAGCCGCGACCCGCGAACAGGCGCTGGGCGGGCGCCAGCCGGAGGAGGTCATCGTCTTCGGCCAGCACGAGTTCGACGACACCGTGCGACGCCTCAACGCCACGGCGAGCGGTGATGACATCGACTTCGTCATGATCGGCTGCCCGCACGCATCGCTGTCGCAGGTACGCGAGGTGGCGGCCCTGCTGGAGGGCCGCACGGTGC
The DNA here is from genome assembly GCA_035303045.1 of Actinomycetaceae bacterium. Taxonomy (GTDB): domain Bacteria; phylum Actinomycetota; class Actinomycetes; order Actinomycetales; family Actinomycetaceae; genus DATGSB01. Next base: position 2,328 of record DATGSB010000185.1, read on the forward strand.
ACCCGTCGACTCGGTTGTGGCTGTTCACCCCGAGCGCCTTGCGGGAGGTTGCCGTTCGCAGCGGCTACGTCGACACCATCGAGCGCGCCGGCGGGAAGGTCATGGCGGACACGTGCCCAGCCATCGCGCAGTTCCTGCCTAAGGGCACCCGCAGTTTCGCCACCGACTCCGCGAAGCAGGTGCACTACCTGCCGGCAATCATGGGAGTGAGTGGAAACTTCGGTACGACGCGCCAGTGCGTCGAGGCCGCGGTCACGGGCCGGTGGGTGACGGCATGAGCTCGTTCACGTACGAAGGGCGAGTTCTCGTCGACGGCGCGGCCAGCGGCGACGTCCTCGTCTGCACGCAGGCGATTTCTGGGTGGGGCGGGATCGACCCGCACTCGGGGCGCATCGTCGAAACCGGCCACCCCCAGCGCGGGGAGTCCCTCGCCGGGAGGGTCATCTTCATTCCGGGCGCGAAGGGCTCATCGGGCTGGTCCGGTCAGTTTCACCTGGCGAAGCTGCTCGGTACCGCTCCCGCGGCCATCGTGACCCAGAAGGTGAATAGCAAGTTGGCGCTTGGACTGGCCGTGCTCGGGGTCCCCGCGCTGTGCGACCTCCCTGCCGAAGCGTGGCGCAACGTCGCCAACGACATGACGGCAACGATCACGGGTTCCGATCTACGCATCGAAACGACCCGATAGCACTACGGCCGCACGCCGATCGTGGAAGCATGTGACAGCTGATCTGTGGCGTCTCCGCGATGAGCGCCCCGATGCGAAAGGCTGACCTTGGTGACAACCGACTGGTGTGAGGCAACCGTCACGGCTCAGGCGGCGGCGATCGCCGCTGGGGAGGTGACCAGCGCCGAACTCGTCGCCGCCTACCTCGCTCGCATCGCCGAGTACGCCGAGCTCAACGCCGTCGTCACGATCGACGCCCGAGCGGCCGTGGTGGCCGCGCGCGAAGCCGACGACGCGGTCCGGCGCGGGGACCGACTGGGCCCGCTGCACGGCGTGCCCTTCACCGTCAAGGACGCAATCGCCACCGCGGGGCTGCGCACCACGGCCGGGACCACGCATTTCGCCGACTTCGTGCCGACGACCGATGCCGTCGTCGTCGCGCGATTACGCGAGGCCGGAGCCGTTCTGCTCGGCAAGACGAACCTTCCCGCCTGGTCTGGCGACATCCAGACGACCAATGATCTCTTCGGTACGACGCTCAACCCGTGGGATCCCGGCCGCACTCCGGGCGGCTCATCGGGTGGCGCGGCCGCCGCGGTGGCCGCCGGTCTTACCGGCTTCGACGTCGGCAGCGACATCGGTGGTTCGCTGCGCATCCCCGCACACTTCTGCGGCATCTACAGCCACCGGCCGAGCTATGGCCTCGTTTCCCAAGTCGGGTTCATCTCCTCGCCGCGCGGCGGGGCGCTCGAGATGGACATCAACGTGCTCGGCCCCATGGCCCGCAGCGCTGCCGATCTCCGGCGGCTTCTCGGGGTGCTCGCCGGCCCCTCCCCCAGCTTCGCCGACGCCTGGTCGGTCACCCTGCCCCCGGCCCGCACGCCCAGTGGAGGGGGGTATCGCATCGGCGTGTGGTTCGACGACCCCGATGCACCGATCGAGCCTGAGGTGCGTGCATTGTTGGACGCCGCGGCCCAGGGCCTGCGCGATCGCGGGGCGGATCTCGTGACCGAACGTCCCGCGATCGACGCCGCCGAGAGCCGCGCGCTGTGCAGTTCAGGCATCATCGCCGCGATGACGCCCACCGCGACCACGCCGGAGGCCGAGGACCGCGGGGGAAGCCACGCCGAGTGGCTCAAGGCCCGCGAGCGGCGCGAACACATCAAGCACGTGTGGGCCGAGTGGTTCACCCGCTTCGACGCCCTGCTCTGCCCAGTCCTCGGTGCCGCCGCCTTCCCGCACGATCACGAGGGCACCATTGCCACCCGCACGCTGGAAGTCGCGGGCCGCAGCATGACGCATCGCGACTTCGCCCATGCATGGAACGGGCCTGTCGGCCTCGCCGGCCTGCCCACCACGACCGTTCCCATCGGCCTCACCTCCGCAGGTTTGCCCGTCGGCATGCAGATCGTCGGCCCCTTTCTGGAGGACTTGACGCCGCTGGCGATCGCCGAGCTCGTTGAGGAAACCACCGGCGGCTTCCGCTCGCCACGTCTCTGAAGGCAGCGATGGCCAGTTCAGCTCAGCCCGACGACGACCGCGCTGAGGGAGTGCCGCCCAGAGAAGCGATTCGGCACCCGCTCCCGAACCGGTTCCGACCCGAAACCTACATTCCGGCTCCCATCACCTTGGTGAATGGGTACCTCGTCTGGGGCGGCTCCCGCATCTACCGGGAGCGATTTGGGATCGGCATCAACGAATGGCGGGTACTCGGCGCACTCAGCAACTCACCGGGTGCCACGGCAGCAACGACCGGCCGCACGGTGGGGATGAATAAGGCCATTCTGTCGCGCAGCATTGCCGTGCTGCTCGAGAAAGGTCTCATCGTGCGGGAAGCCGACAGGCGTCCGCATCGTCTCTACCTCACCCAGGCCGGCGTCGAGATGTTCGACAAGATCATGCCGGTTGCGGCCGAGCGGGAACGAGTGCTGCTCGGCGGGCTCGACGATGACGAAATCGCCACCCTCCGCCGCCTGCTGACGCACCTGGTCAACCGCGGCGAGGCACTCCGGGAGTTCGACGCCGGCATGCTCAGTGGGGACGATGTTGATATGTCAACGTCGGAGTGACTATGCTCACGGGGATGCCTCAACGACGACGTTCCTGGGCGCTGACGCCCTACCTGCCGCCGTCGCTGCCCCTTCGCCTTTGCTAGCCGGGAGAGCCCATGCCCATTCAGACCCGCGCCGCCGTCATCCTCGAACAGCCCGGTGAGTTCACAGTCACCGATGTGATGCTGGACGATCCTCGCCAGGGCGAGATCCTCGTGAAGATGGCGGTGAGCGGACTATGCCATTCCGACCACCATCTCGAGACGGGCGACAGCACCGTGACGCTTCCGATGGTCGGCGGGCATGAAGGCACGGGCGTCGTTGAGGCTGTCGGCCCGAACACACCTGGTTGGGACGTTGGAGACCGAGTCGTGTTCTCCTTCATTGCTAGTTGCGGCAAGTGCCGCTGGTGCAACGAGGGAATGACTAACCTCTGTGATCTGGGAGCCTTTCTACTCAAGGGCAGCCGTTTCACTGATCCCGACAGCTACCGTGTGTCGCTTCTCGATGGCACGCCCGTGGCTCAAATGTGCGGTCTCGGGACGTTCGCCGAGCACACCGTGGTGGACGTCAACTCGGCGGTCAAGCTGCCCGCGGATGCACCGCTCGACAAACTCTGGCTTCTGGGGTGCGGCGTTGGGACCGGCTGGGGTTCAGCGGTGTACGCCGCGGGGACTCGGCCCGGCCAAGCGATCGTCGTCATGGGCGTCGGGGGCGTCGGCATCAACGCCGTGCAGGGCGCCAGCCATGCGGGCGCGACCGCTGTCATCGCAGTCGATCCCGTCGCACTCAAGCGGGAGAAGGCCCTCGCCGTCGGCGCGACCCACGCCTTTGCCACCATGGCCGAGGCCACCGACTTCGTTCGCTCGATCACCAATGGCCAGGGCGCCGACGCCACCATCGTGACCGTCGGATTGGCGTCAGGAAAGGACGTCGCGGAGGCCTTCGATTCCATCCGCAAGGCCGGCACCGTCGTCGTCACGTCCATCGCCCCGAGCTCGGAGGATCACATCCCGGTCCCAATTCTGGATCTCACCCGTTTTCAGAAGCGCATCCAAGGTGCGATCTACGGCGCGAGCAACCCCCGCGCGGACATCCC
>DATGSB010000186.1:0-5182 GCA_035303045.1 Actinomycetaceae bacterium
CCGCCGCGCACGTGGAACACCTGCACGGAGGCCTCGAGCTCGTCGGCGGCCATGGCGAAGACGTCGGCGTCCGTGCCGTCGGGGAGCACGACCTCGTTCTTCTCCACCACCCGGCGCAGGGCGGCGAGGTCGTCGCGTAGGCGGGCGGCCTTCTCGAAGTCCAAGGCCGCGGCCGCCTCCTTCATCTCGGCCTCGAGACGGCGTTCGAAGGGCCGGGTTTGGCCGCTGAGGAAGGTGCAGAAGTCCTCGGCGAGCTGGCGGTGGTCCTCGACGGAGATCCGGCCGACGCAGGGGGCGGCGCACTTGTCGATGTACCCGAGCAAGCAGGGGCGCCCGGCGCGTTGGGCCCGCCGATAGACCCCGGTGGAGCAGGTGCGCATGGGAAACACCCGCAGCATGAGGTCGACCGTTTCCCGGATGGCCCACGCGTGGCCGTAGGGCCCGAAGTAGCGGTTGCCCTTGCGCTTCGCTCCGCGCATGACCATCGCGCGGGGCACCTCGTCGGCCATCGTTACCGCGAGGTACGGATAGGACTTGTCGTCGCGGTACTTCACGTTGAAGCGCGGTTCGTACTCCTTGATCCAGGAATACTCCAACGCCAGGGAGGCGACCTCGGTGGCGACGACGGTCCATTCCACCGCGGCGGCGGTCGTGACCATCTGCTGGGTGCGGGGATGGAGGCCGGCGACGTCTTGGAAGTAGCTGGACAGCCGGGCCCGCAGGTTCTTCGCCTTGCCGACATAGATGACTCGGCCGTGCTCGTCGCGGAACCGGTACACGCCCGGGGAGGTGGGGATCTCACCGGGCTTGGGGCGATAGGTGGCGGGATCAGCCATGCTCCCCAGCCTACGTGGGGCCGGCCGGGGCCCGAACTCGCGGGCGAACTCGCTCGCGTGAGTTACGGCTCGCTGCGCCCGAAGACCGGCGTGGCCGGGTCGAGGCGGACCGGGAAGTTGAGCGAGCGGGCGACGTGGTTGTGGTCGCGGGCCGAGGCGTGCAGGTCTGCGATGTCCGGCTCGGGGACCTCTTCGGCGAAATGCACCCGGGGCCGTAGGACGACCTCCACGAAGGGCCCGGAGCCGGCACCCTCGACGCGCTCGGTGGCCGTGGCCACATCGCTGTAGCCGGTGACGACCACGCCCGCCCGGGCGGCGGTGCGCAGGAACCACAGCATCTGCGCCTGCGATACGGCGGCGACGAAAAGCTCCTCGGCCTTGTATCGCGAGACGTCGGCGGCGACGAGTCGATCGGAGGTGGCGAGCAGGGCGGGCTTGCCCTCGACCCTCACCTCGTGGTCGCGGGAGTACGCGCGGTAGCTGCGCGTGCCTGCCGAGGTCGCGCCGGTCCAATCGACGGTGACGGTGTAGCTCTGTAGGGCTCCCATGTCACTACGGTAGTGAGCCCGGGCCAGGTTCGGGGGGCATTGGGCTAGTGCCCGGCGCCCGCCAGTGCCGGTTCGACCGCCTCGTCGTCCAACAGCGCGGCGAGGAAGCGCCCCGTGTGGCTCGCCGGGTTGCCCGCGACCTCCTCGGGGGTGCCGGTGGCGACGACTTCACCCCCGCCCGAGCCTCCCTCGGGCCCCATGTCGATGAGCCAGTCGGCGTTGGCGATGACGTCGAGGTTGTGCTCGATAACGATGACGGTGTTGCCCTTGTCGACCAGCCCTTGCAGGACGCGCAGGAGCTTGGCGATGTCGTCGAAGTGCAGGCCGGTGGTGGGCTCGTCGAGCATGTAGACCGTTCGCCCGTTCGAGCGGCGTTGCAACTCGGCGGCGAGCTTCACGCGCTGGGCCTCGCCACCCGAGAGGGTGGGGGCGCTCTGCCCGAGCCGCACGTAGCCGAGGCCGACGTCGACGAGGGTGTTGAGGTGGCGCGCGATCGCCGGCACGGCGGCGAAGAACTCGGCGGCCTCCGCGATGGGCATGTCGAGCACATCGGCCACCGACTTGCCCTTGAAGTGCACCTCGAGGGTTTCGCGGTTGTAGCGCGCGCCGTGGCACACCTCGCAGGGAACGTAGACGTCGGGGAGGAAGTTCATCTCGATCTTGAGGGTGCCGTCGCCCTTGCACGCCTCGCAGCGACCGCCCTTGACGTTGAACGAGAACCTCCCGGGCGCGTAGCCGCGCACCTTGGCCTCGGTGGTTTCGGCGAAGAGCCGCCGGACGTGGTCCCACACCCCGGTGTACGTGGCCGGGTTCGACCGCGGGGTGCGCCCGATGGGGCTCTGGTCGACGTGGACGACCTTGTCGAGTTCGTCGAGGCCGGTGACCCGGCGGTGACGGCCCGGCACCCTGCGGGCGTTGTTGAGCTCGTTGGCCAGCACGTTGTAGAGGATGGAGTTGACCAGCGTCGACTTGCCGGACCCCGAGACGCCCGTGACGGCAACGAAGCAGCCGAGCGGAAAGTCGACGCTCAGGTCCGTGAGGTTGTTCTCCCGGGCTCCCACCACCCGGAGCGTGCGCGCCGGATCCACCGCGCGCCGCTGGGCGGGCACGGGGATGCGACGGCGGCCCGCGAGGTAGCCCCCGGTGACCGACTCACGGTTCTCCAGCAGCTGCGGCAGCTTGCCGGAGTGCACGATGCGGCCGCCGTGCTCGCCGGCCCCGGGGCCGATGTCCACGATCCAGTCGGCGGCGCGGATCGTGTCCTCGTCGTGTTCGACGACGATGAGGGTGTTCCCGAGATCCCGCAGTCGGGTGAGGGTGTCGATGAGGCGCCGGTTGTCGCGCTGGTGCAGCCCGATGCTCGGTTCGTCGAGCACATAGAGGACGCCGACAAGGCCCGACCCGATCTGGGTGGCCAGCCGGATGCGTTGGGCCTCCCCGCCGGAAAGAGTGGCGGCCGGCCGCGCGAGCGTGAGGTAGGTGAGTCCGACGTCGACGAGGAAGCCCAGCCTCGCCTGGATCTCCTTGAGCACCTGACCGGCGATGGCGCGCTCTCGGGGCGGGAGGTCGAGCTGCTGGAGGAACGGCGCGGCGTCCTCGATCGGTAGGTCACACAGCTGGGCGATCGACAGGCCGCCGATCTTGACGGCGTGGACCTCAGGCTTGAGCCGCGCGCCCCCGCACTCGGAACAGGGCACCTCGCGCATGTACCCCTCGTAGCGTTCCCGGGAGTTTTCCGACTCGGTCTCGGCGTGCTTGCGCTTGATGAAGCTGATGACGCCCTCGAAGCCGGTGGAGTAGGCGCGTTCCCGTCCCCACCGGTTGCGGTAGCGCACGTGGACCTTGTGGTCCTTGCCGTGCAGGATCGCCCGCTGCGCGCGCTGCGGCAGCGCCCGCCAGGGCACGTCGACATCGAAGTTGAGCTCTTCGCCCAGGGCGCGCAGGAGGCGCAGGAAGTACTCCGAGGATCCCTTCGCCCACGGCGCCACCGCCCCCTCGGCGAGCGTGAGCTCGTCGTCGGGAATGACGAGCTCCGGGTCGACCTCGAGGGTGGATCCGATGCCCGAACACGCGGCGCAGGCCCCGTAGGGGGCGTTGAAGGAGAACGTGCGGGGCTCGATCTCCTCCAGTTGCAGGGGGTGGTCGTTGGGACAGGCGCGCTTCTCGGAGAAGCGTCGCTCCCGGCCGGGATCCGATTCCTCGGCGTCCACCAGCTCCACGACGACGAGCCCGTCGGCGAGGCGCAGCGATGTCTCCACCGAGTCGGTCAGCCGTTGGTGCATCGTGGGGCGAGCGACGAGGCGGTCGACGACGACCTCGATGGTGTGTTTGATCTGCTTTTCCAGCTCGGGCGCCTCCGTGAGCCGCACGACCTCACCGTCGACCCTGGCGCGGGAGAACCCGCTGGCCTGCAGGTCGCGAAAAAGCTCGGCGTACTCGCCCTTGCGGCCACGCACGACCGGCGCCAGCACCTGGAACCGCGTGCCCTCGGGCATCTCCTTGAGCTGGTCGACGATCTGCTGCGGGGTCTGGGCGGTGATGAGTTCGTCGCAGACGGGGCAGTGCTGGGTGCCCGCGCGGGCGTAGAGCAACCGCAGGTAGTCGTAGACCTCGGTGATGGTGCCGACCGTGGATCGTGGGTTACGGCTGGTGGACTTCTGGTCGATGGACACTGCCGGGCTGAGGCCCTCGATGAAGTCGACGTCCGGCTTGTCCATCTGGCCGAGGAACTGGCGGGCGTAGGCCGAGAGCGACTCGACGTAGCGCCGCTGGCCCTCGGCGAAGATCGTGTCGAACGCCAGGGAGGACTTACCCGAGCCCGACAGCCCGGTGAACACGATGAGACTGTCGCGTGGGAGGTCGAGATCGACGTTGGCGAGATTGTGTTCCCGGGCGCCGCGGACGAGAAGATGGTCGCTCACGCATTCGATGATACGGCCGCGCAGGGACACTGTACACGCGTTCGATGCGCGTCCTCCGTCACGTTACACGGCCGATCTGCCACGATGGGCGCATGACTGCGCACATCACGACGACACAGCTGGGCGACGTCACCGTCTCCGCGATCTCGGTGTCCGCGATGGACAACAACTGCTACCTCCTGCAGAGCGGGGGCGATCAGCTGCTCATCGACGCCGCTGATGACGCGCCCGCGATCCGCGACTTGCTGGCGGCCAATGGCGGCGGTCGGCTGCGCACCATCGTGACGACGCATCAGCACTGGGACCATCACCGGGCCCTCGCCAAGATCGCCACCCTCAGCGGTGCCACGACGATGGCAGGTGAGGAGGACGCCGACGCGCTGCCGGTGGCCCCCGATCGTCGGCTGCGGCACGGGGACGTCGTGGACGTCGACTCCGAGGGTCACGTGCGGCTCGACGTCATCGCCCTGCGCGGCCACACGCCCGGCTCCGTCGCCCTCGTGCTGCGGGAACCGCAGGGCAGTTCCCACCCGGGGCGCAGCCATATTTTTGCGGGCGACTCGCTGTTTCCCGGCGGGCCGGGCCGAACGAGCACACCCGAGGATTTCGACTCCCTCATGACGGACCTCGAGCGCCGGGTTTTCGACGTCTTCCCCGACGACACGCTCGTGTACCCGGGGCACGGGAAGGGCACGACTCTCGGAGCCGAGCGGCCCCACCTGGCCGAGTGGCGCGCCCGCGGCTGGTAACTCATGCGGGGCGGCGCGTGCGACGCGCCAGCCACGCGGCGGGCCGACCTCAGCCCGAGTGTTCGGCGGGGACGTGCTGCGGGCCCGCGGCGCGGGCGGTGATCTCGGCGTCCAGCGCGACCCGCATG
>DATGSB010000187.1:0-2414 GCA_035303045.1 Actinomycetaceae bacterium
GGGCGGCGGCCGATTACGTCACGGGCCCGGTGAGGGAGGATGGCCTCGTGCCCGTGCTGCGCAGCTTCCTGCCGCAACGAGTCCTCTAGCGCCTTGGCAGGCATCAAGGCGGTCGCGGCGCGCGCCGGGGTCTCCACCGCCACGGTCTCACGCGCGATGCGCGGCCTGCCGAACGTCACCCCGGGCACCCGGGAGCGGGTGCTGCGCGCCGCCCGCGAACTCGGCTACTGGCCCTCACCAGCGGCCCGCTCGCTCGCCAGCGGGCGCACGCGATCGATCGGGCTGCTCACCCCGTGGGTGCACCGCTGGTTCAACTCCCACGTCATCGACGGCGCCGAACGGGAGCTGCGCGCCCACAACTTCGATGTCCTCCTACATACCTTCAACCTCGACGCCGAGGAGAACCGCGCCCCACTCGACGCCGCGGCCCTCTCCCGGCGGGTCGACGGCGTGCTCGTCGTGGGGATCGTGCTCACCGATGCGGAGCTCGAGCGCCTGGCGGGCTTGGGCGTGCCGATCGTGTTCATCGGCCCCGGACCGAGCGGGGCGCATCGAGTCTTCGTCGACGACGACGCCGCGATCGCGGGCGCCGCAGGTCACCTCGCCGAACTCGGGCACCTGGTGGTCGCGCACGTGGGTGGGCGCAGCGAGGGCCGGCCGGAGTGGTCCCCGCCGGTTCGGCGGCGGCGCAGTTTCCTGCGCGCGGCCGCCGAGCACGGATTCGACGACGGTGCCGGCTTGTTCGTACAGGGAAACTTCACGAGCTCCGCGGGCAGGCGCGCCGTCCAGGAGCTCCTTGGCCGCCGGCGCGATCTCACCGGGATCGTCGTCGATTCCGATGAGATGGCCTTCGGCGTGCTCGCGGAACTGCGGGCGAGGGGCGTCACGGTGCCCGGCGATGTCTCCGTCATTTCCGTCGACGGGGTAGAGGTGGGGGAGCTGCTCGGGCTGACAACGATGGCGCAGGACGCCTTCAGCCAGGGTGTCGCCGGGGCCCGCATGATCCTCGACCTCATCGCCGGCAACTCACCTGCGCCCGACGTCATCTTCTCCCCCCACCTCATCGCCCGCAGCTCCACCGGCCCGGTCCGCCTGCACGCCTCGACCGCGTAACCCGGAGAACGCCCGCGCCCCCAGAGCGCGTGCGCCCGGCGCCCGCGCCCGCGGGCGGGGAGGAATACCGTTGTGGGATCGTTACGAAGATCGTTTGATTCTCCCACTTGTAAGCGGTTACATAGGTGGCAGGGGTTGGCCGCGCCGCAGCGGAGCCGCGCCGATGCGAGTACTCCAGGGTCGCCGACCCTTACAACGACGTATGAAAGGGAGCAGCTAGTGAGCAACTCACGAGTTCGCAGCGCACTCATTGGAAGTGCCGCGTTAGCGCTGGTGTTGACCGCCTGCGGGGGTGGCGGGGCAACAGACGATGGAGTGGAAGGCGGGGAGGCGCCGGAGGCGGGCGGCGACGGCGACTGCGCCGAGTTCGAAGAGTACGGCACCTTCGACGGCGACCACGTCACCATCTATTCCTCGATCCGCGACGTCGAAGCAGACCAACTCGCCGAATCCTGGGCCCAATTCGAAGAGTGCACCGGCATCCAGGTGGAGCACAACGGCTCCGGTGAGTTCGAGACCCAGATCCGCGTGCAGGCGGAAGGCGGAAACCCGCCCGACCTCGCCGTGTTCCCCCAGCCCGGGCTCCTGCAGACGATGGTCGACGGCGGATACGTCGTTCCCGCCCCCGAGACGGTGGAGACGAACACCGACGACGGGTGGTCGGAGGACTGGAAAGCTTACGGCACGGTCGACGGCACCTTCTACGCCGCCCCGCTCATGGCCTCGGTGAAATCCTTCGTCTGGTACTCGCCGCAGGCGTTCGCCGACAACGGCTACGAGGTGCCCGAAACGTGGAGCGAGATGATGGATCTCACCCAACAGATCGCCGACGACCACAATGACGACGGCGCCCGCCCCTGGTGCGCCGGCATCGAATCCGGCGGCGCCACCGGCTGGCCCGCGACCGACTGGGTGGAAGACGCCGTCCTGCGCGAAGCGGGCGCCGAGGTGTACGACCAGTGGGTCGACCACGAGATCCCCTTCAACGACTCACAGATCCTCGCCTCCGTCAACCGGGTCGGCGACATCCTGCGTAGCGACGACTACGTCAACGGCGGGTTCGGAGACGCGCGAACGGTCGCGACGACGTCGTTCAACGATGCTGGCCTGCCGATCCTCGACGGCGACTGCTTCATGATGCGCATGGCCTCCTTCTACGAGGCGCAGTGGCCCGAAGGCACCGACGTGAGCCCCGAGGGTGAAGCCTTCGCGTTCTACCTCCCCGGTGACACCACCGACGAATCCCCGCTGCTCGTCGCCGGCGAGTTCGTGGGCGCGTTCAACGACGAGCCCGCGACCCA
>DATGSB010000188.1:0-2212 GCA_035303045.1 Actinomycetaceae bacterium
TGCCACCACGTGATCGCGGTGTAGAGGTGGGCCAGCGCCGCGTCGAGTTCGTCCTCGTCACCCACGTCGTCGGGGTCCGGCTCCTCGCCGCGTGAGCGGGCCGCCATCCGGTCGTAAATCGCCTCCGCATCGGCATCGGTATCGATTCCCAACCGCACGGCCAACACCAGCCGCAGATCGGTGAGGGCTGCCAGCCAGCGGCCTTCCTCGCCGCGGGCGACGAGGATGAGCCCCCGGCTCGCCGCGAGCGCTTCGTAGACGACGCGCAGCTGCCCGAGTTTCGTGCTGCGAAGTCGGCCCTGGGTGAGCCCGCGCAGCTCCTCGGCGAGTTCCTCGTCGTCGACGCTGGCCGGTGGGAAGAGGCGGGCGAGGGCGGGGTCACCGGGCGCTTCGTCGTCGCCGTCGTCCCACTGTTGGGCGGCGATGAGTTCCGCGAAGGCGTCCGAGTCCGACTCCTCTTCTTCCTTTTCCTCCTCCTCGACCTCGGCTGCCTCGGCCTCGGGCTCGCCGCCGTCGTCAGGGTCGTCGTCGAGGTGGCCCTCGTCGTCGGGGACGCGCGGCACACTGGTCGGGTCGATCCCCACGGGGAAGAATGCCTCGTCGAAGCGTTGGCCCAGGAGCTCGGCAGTGTCTGCCACGACCCGCCCGAGCAGCCGCAGCTCCACCGGTTCGAGCTCGCTGGCCCAGCCGCCGGGCACCGGTACGAAGGCGCGCATCAGTTCTCCTCACTCGGGGCGAGGGTCGCCATGAGGCCGAAGGAGTGCATGGCGTGCACGTCGACCTCCATCTTTTCCCGCGACCCCCGCGAGACGACGGCCTGCCCCTCGTTGTGCACCTGGAGCATGAGCTGGTGGGCCTTGTCGTGGGAATAGCCGAAGTAACTGCGAAACACGTAGGTGACGTAGCTCATGAGGTTGACGGGGTCGTCCCACACGATCGTGCGCCATTCGCGCATCTCCACCGGCACCGGCGCGCCACCGTGGCGCGGAGTGGCCTCGGGCAGGCTCGTCGTCACGTGCATTGCTCTACCTTATGCAACGCGCCTGCCCCGCGGTCGGTACCAGGTGTCGCTACGGTGTGGTCATGTCGCTCGCACGCCCCAGCACTGCCCTGCTCACCGACCGTTACGAACTCACGATGATCGATGCGGCCATTCGATCCGGGGCAGCGAAACGGCGCAGCGTCTTCGAAGTGTTCGCGCGCCGCCTGCCGGGGCAACGGCGCTACGGGGTGGTTGCGGGCACGGCCCGCGTCATCGACGCCATCAACCGCTTCCGGTTCGACGATGCCGAGCTGTCGTGGCTCTCCGCGGAGCGGGTCGTCGGGCGCGACACCCTGGACTTTCTTGCTGACTACCGCTTCCATGGCACCGTATGGGGATACCCCGAAGGGGAGTGCTTCTTCCCCGGCTCCCCCATCATCACCGTGGCCGGCACTTTCGCCGACGCCGTCCTGCTGGAAACCGTCATCCTGTCGATCCTCAACCACGACAGCGCGGTCGCGGCGGCCGCCTCGCGCATGACCACCGCGGCCCACCGCAGGCCGTGCCTGGAGATGGGGGCCCGGCGCACCCACGAGGCCGCAGCGATCTCGGCCGCTCGGGCCGCCATGGTCGCGGGCTTCGAGGGCACCAGCGTTCTCGAGGCGGGGCGCTCCTATGGGATCGCCACGATCGGCACCGCGGCGCACTCCTTCACATTGGTCCACGACGACGAGGAGGCGGCGTTTGCCGCCCAGGTCGCCACGTTGGGGCCCGAGACGACGCTCCTCGTCGACACCTACGACGTCACGCGAGGGGTCGAGCGAGCGGTGGCCGCCGCCCGCGCCGCCGGCGGGGAGCTGGGCGCGGTGCGGCTGGATTCCGGTGACCTCGTGGCTCAGGCCTTCACCGTGCGGGAGCAGCTGGATGCCCTGGGCGCGACGACGACGAAGATCACGGTGACCTCCGACCTCGATGAGTACGCCATCGCCGCGCTCGGGGCCGCCCCGGTGGATTCCTACGGGGTCGGCACCAAGCTGGTCACGGGATCGGGCGTCCCCACCGCCGAGCTGGTGTACAAGCTCGTCGCGCGCGAGAACGGTGCCGGGCAGATGGAGCCGGTGGCCAAGAGCTCCTCGGCCAAGGAGTCCGTGGGCGGCCAGAAGTGTGCCGGGCGGGCGGTGGCCGACAGTGTCGCCAGCGAAGAGATCGTCGTGGCCGGCGGTACCGAGG
>DATGSB010000189.1:0-2110 GCA_035303045.1 Actinomycetaceae bacterium
CGCGCAGCCGGAGGTGCACGGCCGTGTCGTACCCGTCGGGGATGGTCTGTTCGGCCGCCTCGGGCAGGTCGAACGGCAATCGCAGCACGGGCAGTTGGTCGTCGAGTCGCGCGAGTTGTCCACCGAGAGCGGGGTGCGCGCTCGTCTCGGTCGCGAGCGCCGCGCGGGTGAGGTCGAGGCTGAACCGGGCGCCCGTCGTGCACCCGTCATGGGACGAGACGATGTCGAGGTCGTCGGCCACGGAGCGCACCGCGGCGAAGCCCACGCCAAAACGGCCGACGCCCGAGGTTTTCGCCGAGGCCCGCAGCGACGTCAGGGCCCGCAGGCCCGCTTCGTCCAGCCCGCGGCCGGTGTTCGCCACCGTCAACACGCCGGCGTCGGTGAGGCGCAGGAGGAGACGGCCGGGGCGGTCGGCGAGCCCGGCGGCGTCGGCCGCGTTCTGTGCGAGCTCGATGACGAGCCGGTCGGCGTGATAGCGGGCGTGGTCATCCTCGAGGTTGGCGTCCTGCCGCAGGCGCGACGGGTCGGTGCGCCACGTCTCGAGGGTGGTGTGGCGAATCCGATCGAGGAGCTCCGCAACGCCTCGACGCCGCGCTCCCGTCACGTGCTCGGCGACTCCTCGACGATCTCGGGCCCGACGTCGCGCTGCTCGATGACCTCGAAGTCGAACTCGTCCACGACCGGCGCGGGCGGGGTGCGCTCGCTGCGCGTGGAGCGTTGCCCGGTTTCGGAGTGTGCGCCGCAGCCGTGGTCGACGCTGACGACCGCGCCGTCGGCGGGTGACCACTCGTTGGCGCAGACGCCGAACACGGTGCGCAAGGATCCCGCCAGCGGCAGGAAGAAGGCGCAGGTGGAGCACTGCCCGCGGCTGGCTTGGGCCGTCTTCGCCCGCGGGCCGTGGTCGCCCTCGTACCAGCGGCTCGCCGCTTCGGCCCGCCCCTCGGCGGACAACACGCGGGCACGCCCGAGCCCCACCTCATAGCCGATGTGGTGACCCAGCTGGTCGGCGTCGGCGCCCGTGGCCTCAAAACCGGCCTCCAGGCGCTCGTCGTGCTCCTCGTAGGGCAGCACGTCGGTGGGCCCGACGTCACCGGGCTCCAGCCGCTGGGACCATGGCACCCACGGCGGAGCGAGCACCGCCTCGGCGCCCGGCACGAGGCTGACTTCGTTGATGGAGGCGCGCCGGCCCCGCGGGGGCCGGCTCACGCTCACCGCCCAGTACCAACCGCGGTATCCGGGCTTGAGGCTCTCGAACACGTGGGTGAGGGCCCGGGGGCCCTCGACGACGTAGCCGCGGTGATCCCCGACGAGCCCGGGGGCGTCGGTCTCCGCCGCCGCTCGCGCCTGGTCGACGGCGCCGACGAGCACGGCTTCGCGGGGCGGCGGGTCGGTGCGAGGAACAACGGCCAACGGAGATGTCACGTGGATGAGTCTAGTAGCACCCGCCGCGGCCGGGCGCAACGCCCCTAGTTTCCGCCGAGGACCGCTTCCTCGCCCATCGCTCCGTCGGCTCCCGCTTGCTCTGTGGGAGCGTCAAGACGTTCGGTCACCGCGGACTGGCGCTGTCGGTTGATTGACACGCTGAAAATGTCCGGACGTGAATAGTGGCCGGTGGGATCGAGCACGTACTTCGCCGTTTCCAATGCCGTGAGATCGACGTCGGCGTAGACGATGCCCTCTTCGGTGGGTGGCAAGGGCTCGGTTTTCAGCTGCATGTCAGGCCCGTAAATTCGGGCGTAGCCACCGCCAAGGTACTGCTCAGGGTTGTACCGCTCGTCAATGGCAAAGGCTTCGATTCCGCTGGGACCGACCACCTGCGTTGTCATGATCACGTAGGCGCCCACCTCGGCGGCATAGGTCTGGTTGATCGAGCCCATCGAGTCACCGATGAGGACCGGATCGCCCAGCGGGAAAGGCCATGCCGAGATATGGACCTGCTCGCCCTGAGCTGCCATCGCGAACTTATTGAGCGACTGCAGGTTCTCGGCACAGTTGAGTGCCCCCACCCTGCCCACACTCGTGTCGGCGACCTGCAGATCCGAGCCGTCGCCCTGGCCAAAAAGTTCGCGCTCGAAGCGCGTGGGCTTGAGCTTGCGGCGCTGGATCTTCA
>DATGSB010000190.1:0-2295 GCA_035303045.1 Actinomycetaceae bacterium
AGCGAGTGGACGTCACCGAGGAGGACGTCCAGTGTCAGCGCCCCAACGTACAAGTGATCACCCGTGGTCTGTGTGAACCGTCAAAGAAGAGGCCCCGGCCGTGCGCCGACCGGGGCCCCTCACGGATTCGGGCTCCGCGCGAGCCCGGAGTAAGCCCTGCTGCAGATCAGTCGCGGGGCTTCTCCTTCATCTCGTATGTCTCGATGACGTCCTCGACCTTGAGGTCGTTGTAGCCGACACCGATACCGCACTCGAAGCCCTCGCGGACCTCGGTGGCGTCGTCCTTGAACCTGCGCAGGGACTCCACGTTGAGGTTCTCGGAGATGACGACACCCTCGCGGATGACGCGTGCCTTGGCATTGCGGCGGATCAGGCCGCTGCGGACGATCGAACCGGCGATGTTGCCGATCTTCGGCACCTTGAAGACCTCGCGGATCTCGGCGCTGCCGAGCTGGACCTCCTCGTAGATGGGCTTGAGGAGACCCTTGACGGCGGCCTCGACCTCGTCGATGGCCTGGTAGATGATCGAGTAGTACCGGATGTCCACACCCATGCGGTCGGCCAGCTCGCTGTTCTTGCCCTCGGGCCGAACGTTGAAGCCGACGATGATCGCATCGGCGGACGTCGCCAGGTTGATGTCGTTCTGCGTGATCGCACCGACACCGCGACCGATGACACGAATGCTGACCTCGTCACCACCGGCGTCGATCTTGAGCAGCGACTCCTCGAGCGCCTCGACCGAACCGGAGGTGTCACCCTTGATGAGCAGGAGCAGCTCGGAGCGCTCGCCCTCCTTGAGGTGTTCCTGCCAGGTGTCGAGGGTGACCCGACGGGCCGAACGCGCCTGCTGGGCGAAACGCTCGCGCGCCTCACGCTGCTGCGCGATCTGCCGCGCGACCCGGTCGTCCTTGACCACCAGGAAGTTGTCGCCGGCGCTGGGCACGTTGGTCAGACCCAGGACCTGCACCGGTCGGGACGGCTCGGCGCTCTGCACGTTCTTGCCGTGCTCGTCGAGCATGGCCCGCACACGGCCGTGCGCGTC
Organism: Actinomycetaceae bacterium; assembly: GCA_035303045.1. Classification (GTDB taxonomy): domain Bacteria; phylum Actinomycetota; class Actinomycetes; order Actinomycetales; family Actinomycetaceae; genus DATGSB01. The sequence continues at coordinate 1,043 of DATGSB010000190.1, forward strand.
GCCACAGACGATGGAATCACCGACGTTGAGCGTGCCGCGCTGCACCAGGACGGTGGCCATGGAACCCCGACCGCGGTCGAGGTAGGCCTCGATGGCCAGCCCCTGGGCCTCCATCCTCGGGTTCGCCTTGAGGTCGAGCGCCGCGTCGGAGGTCAGCACGACCGACTCCAGCAGGGCGTCGATGTTCTCGCCCCTGAGGGCGGAGATGTCGACGAACTGCACGTCGCCGCCGTACTCCTCGGCGACCAGACCGTACTCGGTCATCTGGGCACGGACCTTCTGCGGGTCGGCGCCCTCGACGTCGATCTTGTTGACCGCGACCACGATCGGCACCTCGGCCGCCTTGGCGTGGTCGATGGCCTCGGCCGTCTGCGGCTTGACGCCGTCGTCGGCCGCCACGACCAGCACGGCGATGTCGGTGGCCTTCGCACCGCGGGCACGCATGGCGGTGAACGCCTCGTGGCCAGGGGTGTCGATGAAGGTGAGCTTGCGCTCCTCCTCGTCGACCTCCGTAGCGACCTGGTAGGCACCGATGTGCTGGGTGATCCCGCCGGCCTCGCCGCTGACGACGTTGGCCTTGCGGATGGTGTCCAGCAAGCGGGTCTTACCGTGGTCGACGTGACCCATGACGGTGACCACCGGTGGACGCGGACGCAGGTCCTCCTCGTCCCCCCTGTTCTCACCGAAGTCGATGGAGAAGGACTCCAGGAGTTCGCGGTCCTCGTCCTCGGGGCTGACGACCTCGATGTTGTACTTCAGTTCGGTGCCGAGCAGTTGCAGGGTCTCGTCCGGCAGCGACTGCGTGGCCGTGGCCATCTCGCCCAAGTGCAGGAGCACCTGGACCAGCGACGCCGGGTTGACCTCGATCTTGTCGCCGAAGTCCGACAACGAGGCGCCGCGGGACAGGCGGATGGTCTGCCCGTTGCCGCTGGGGATCTTCACGCCGCCGAACGACGGCGCCCCCATCTCGTTGAACTCTTGGCGACGCTGCTTCTTCGACTTGCGCTGGCGCCCGGGGCGGCCGCCAGGACGCCCGAAGGCGCCGGCTGTGCCGCCGCCGCGACCGCGGCCGCCGCCACCGGGGCGGCCGGCGAAGCCGCCAGGGCGGCCGCCGCCACCGCCGGGACGCGGACCCGCGCCCACGGGGGCGCCGCCGCGACCGCGGCCGCCGCCACCGCCGCCGCCACCACCGGGACGGCCGCCGCCGGCCCCGCCGCGACCGCCGCCACCGGAGGGTGCCGGGCGGGACGAGG
>DATGSB010000191.1:0-2703 GCA_035303045.1 Actinomycetaceae bacterium
GATTGCGCGCACCCAGTCGAAGCCGAAAAGGCGAGCCTCCTCGATGCCGTCGAGGCGCTGGTCGGAGGAGAGCAGTTCGGGAAGTACATCGCGACCGTCGACAATGAGCGAGCGCAGCCAGCCGAGGTGGTTGAGGCCGACATAGTCGAACTCGACCGAGCGCGGGTCATGACCAACGGCACCGGCGGCGCGCCGCATGAGGCCGATAGGGGTGTCGCAGATGCTCACGACACGGTCGCCTAGCACACCGCGCATCGCCTCGGTGAGGATCCCCGCCGGATTGGTGAAGTTGATCGTCCACGCCCGCGGTGCACGCTTGGCGATCTGGGTGGAGAGTTCCAGGGCGTGCGGGACGGTGCGCAGGGCGTAGGCGAGACCGCCGGGCCCGACCGTCTCCTGCCCGAGCACGCCCAGCCGCAACGCGGTGCGTTCGTCGACGATCCGCCCGGCGGTGCCGCCGATGCGGATCGCGGAGAAGATGAAGTCCGCGCCGTCGAGGGCGTCGGGTAACTGTGTCGTCGTGTGCACGGCGGGCGGCCGGGGGAGTGTTTCGGCGAGTTGCTCGAGGACGGTGCCGATGACGTCCAGACGCTGCTCGGAGGTGTCGTAGAGCCACAACTCGGTGACGCGAAGTCTCGCCTCGCCGGCGGAGATGGCCTGGAAGATCTGAGGGACGCGGAAACCGCCTCCGCCGATGACGGTGAGTTTCACTCGCTGATGACCTCCGTGCCACGAAGTTTGAGGATGTCGAGCCCGGGTGAACTCGACGTGGGACTGGTGACGACTGTGTCGATCCCGTCGGGCCCGCAGACGGCCAGCAGGCCCGAGCCAGGGAACTTGTCGTCGTCGGCGACCAGGACGCGTCGTTCGGACGCGGCGAGGATCGCGCGCTTGACGGGGACCTCGATGCTCGTGCTGTCGAGTATGCTCCCGTCGTCGCGGACCCCGCTCGTGCCGAGGAAGCCGATATCGGCAGTGATCTGGCCCAGGGCTTGTTCGGGCAGGGTGCCGACGAAGGACAGGTAGGAGCGCCGCAGCACCCCGCCGAGTACGACGAGTTCCACGACAGGGTCGTCGCGCAGGGCGTCAACGACAGCCAGGGATGCGGTGACGACTGTAAGGCGCCGGCCGCGCAGATGCTGCGCGACCTGGGCCACGGTGGTGCCAATGTCGAGGATGACTACGTCGTCGTCCTCCACGAGGCGGGCGGCGAGTGCCCCGATCCGCTCTCGGTTGGCCGCGCGGTCGCTGGCGACTGCCTCGAAGGGCCGCGCCTCGGGTTCGATCGCCCCGCCTCCGCGCACTCGCTGGAGCCGTCCTTGCTTGCTCAGCAGATTGAGGTCCCGGCGGATGGTGGACGTGCTGACACCGAAGCGCTCGGCCAGGGTCGCCACAGACACCTCGCCACTGCTGCGCAGTTCAGCGAGGATCGCGTCCCGTCGGGTGGAGGTCAACACGGTCCAGACAGTAGCAGAAGTGTGCAATAGTGAGCACTTGTGTGCATAGAATGTTCGCACATGGATGTTGGCCGTGCCTGCGGTCAGAGATGGACGTTGGCGGACCCAGGGAGGAGCAGAGCATGAGCGACCAGCACACGGAGGCGTCGAATGGGGCCCCCCACGACGTCGAGCTCGACGTCTTCTTGTCCGGGCCGCTCTTCCTCGACATCGTCTTCTCGGGCCTCTCCGCCTCGCCACGCCCCGGAACCGAGGTATGGGCTAATGGGATGGGCTCCCTGCCCGGTGGCATCGCCAACCTCGCTGTCGCGACGAGCCGACTCGGGCTGTCAACCGGTCTGGCGACCGGCTTCGGTGGGGACGTTTACGGTCGCTGGTGCTGGGACATCCTCACCGACGAGGCGATCGACCTCTCGCGCTCCGCGCGGCTGACCTCCCAGCACACCTCGGTGACCGTCTCAATTGCCCACGACGACGACCGTGCCATGGTCACCCACGGCCACGACCTGCCGATGAGTTATGACGAGCTTATCGGTGCCCCGCCGCCTGCCCGCGTCGTCATCATCGACCTCGACGATGAGCGGGCAGAGGAACAGTGGTGGCGCCAGGCCGCCGCGCAGGGCGCCCGGGTCTTCGCCGATCTCGGCTGGGATCCGACCGAGCAGTGGGACCCCGGCCGCCTGGCCGCCCTTGACGGCTGCTACGCGTTCCTTCCCAACGCAGCCGAGGCGATGGCCTACACCCGGACCGACACTCCCCGGGCCGCCGCCCGTGCGCTCGCCGAGCGGGTGCCGATCGTCGTCATCACCGATGGGGCGCACGGCGCGCTGGCCATCGACTCGGCGGCCGGGGAGGAAGTTCATGTCCCCGCGTTGCAGGTCGACGCGATCGACCCGACCGGGGCCGGTGACGTCTTCCTCGCGGCCTTCGTCCGCGGGTCGCTCGCCGGGTGGCCGCTGGAACAGCAGTTGCGCTTCGCCGCGCTTTGTTCGGGCCTAGCCGTGCAGGAGTTCGGGGGGTCACTCGCCGCCCCGGGCATCGGCGATCTGCATGATTGGTGGCAGGAGTTAGAGATTGCCTACGGCGCAGGGGACTCGGTCGCCGCGATGCTGTATGAGCACTACGAGTTCCTGCCCAGCGTCCTACCGGCTCGTCCGGGGCGGGTCACCCGCCGCGCGGATGCGACGTTCGCGCTGGATTCAGACCTCTGATCGAGAGTCGATCAGGACCACCACCGGGCGAACTT
>DATGSB010000192.1:0-4496 GCA_035303045.1 Actinomycetaceae bacterium
ATAGGTCGTTGATCGTCAACACGAATCGGGCCCACCAGTTCAGCCACTTCGCCGCCGCGGCCGGAAAAGGCGCCGAGGCAGTACGGGAACTATTCGCCGCACATTTCACCGACGGTGCCAATGTCGCCGACGTGGAGGTGCTGGCGGGTATCGCTGAGCGGTTGGGGTTGGATCCGGCCGCTGCCCGCCAGGCTTTGGCCGAGGAGACTTATCGTCAGGCCGTTGACGCCGATATCTCCTTGGCCCGCAAGCTTGGGATCAGCGGGGTGCCCTTCTTCGTGTTCAACAACAAGTACGCCGTGTCAGGCGCCCAGCCCAAGGAGATGTTCCTGCAGGCCCTCACCGCCGCCGCAGCTGTCGAGCAGTCGTGAAGAAGATCGGGTTTCTCTCCTTCGGCCACTGGATGCCCTCGCCGCAATCCATGGTCCGATCCGCCGCGGACGCGCTCACGCAGTCCATCGACCTGGCCGTCGCAGCGGAGGAGGTCGGAGCGGACGGCGCGTATTTTCGGGTCCACCATTTCGCCCGCCAACTGGCCTCGCCGTTCCCGTTGCTGGCCGCCATCGGTGCGCGCACGAGCCGCATCGAGATCGGCACCGGGGTCATCGACATGCGGTACGAGAATCCCATGTACATGGCCGAAGACGCCGGTGCCGCCGACCTCATCTCGGGGGGTCGGCTGCAGCTGGGGATCAGCCGGGGCTCGCCGGAACAGGTCGTTCGGGGCTACGAGCACTTCGGCCACGTGCCCGCCGACGGTGAGACAGACGTCGATATGGCTCGCAACCACACGCTGCGCCTCCTGGAGGTGCTCGGCGGCGAAGGGTTCGCCGAACCGAACCCCCGTCCGATGTTTCCCAACCCACCCGGCCTCCTCCGGATCGAACCCCACTCCCCCGGCCTGCGGAACCGGATCTGGTGGGGAGCCGGTTCTCGTGCCACCGCAGAGTGGGCCGCTCGGCACGGCATGAACCTCATGAGCTCCACCCTGCTCACCGAGGACACCGGCATCCCGTTCCACCGGCTCCAGGCCGAACAGATCCACCGCTTCCACGAGGCGTGGCGCGAAGCCGGCCATGATTGGGAGCCGCGCGTGTCGGTCAGCCGCTCGATTTTCCCGCTCGTCACCGATCTCGACCGGCGCCTGTTCTGGCGCGACACCCGCAGCTCGGATCAGGTGGGCCACCTCGAGGGCGGGCTCGCTCGCTTCGGGCGCTCGTATGCCGGGGAGCCCGACAAGCTCATTGAGGAGTTAGCAGCCGACGAAGCCATCGCGGCCGCCGACACCCTGCTGCTGACCGTCCCCAATCAGCTGGGTGTCGATTACAACGCCCACATCATCGACGCGGTGCTCACCCACGTCGCTCCCGGCCTCGGGTGGCGCTGAGCCGGCTGCGGGCTTATCGCTTGACGACGAAGTTGCCGAAGCGTCCGATGCCCTCGACCTCGACCTCCATGCGCTGACCGGCGCCCACGAGGCCCACGCCCGCAGGGGTGCCGGTGAGGATGATGTCGCCGGGGAGCAGCGTGAAGATCGCCGACACGTAGGCGACGAGCTCGGGCACCGGAACGACAAGGTCGCGCGTGCGGCCGTCCTGCCGCAGCTCGCCGTCCACCCACGAACGCACCGCGACGTCGCTGGGATCCATGTCGAGCGTGATGTATGGGCCGATCGGGCAGGAGGTGTCGAACCCCTTGGCACGGGCCCACGTCGCATCCGTGCGCTGGACGCCTCGGGCGGTCACGTCGTTGGCGGCGGTATAGCCGAAGATGTAGTCCTTGGCCTCGTCGGCCGTGACGTTCTTGCACAGCCGCGAGATGACGATGGCGAGCTCCGCCTCGTAGGAAACGTCGTCGCTGTACGGGGGGATGACCACCGGGTCGTCGGGACCGATGACCGCCGTGTTGGGTTTGAGGAAGACGACGGGCTCGGCCGGGACCTCGCTGCCCATCTCCTCGGCGTGAGCGGCATAGTTCTTTCCGATCCCCACCACCTTGGACCGCGGGATCACCGGTGACAGCAACCGGACGTCGTCAACGCTGCGGCGCTCCCCCGTCGTGGAGATCTTCGTGAACAGCGGATCCCCCGTGAGGACCACCAGCTCGTTGGTGTCTTCGTCGAGAATCCCGTACTGCGGGCTATCCCCCGCGGAGAACCGAGCAATGCGCATGCGCCCACGCTACTGCCACACGGCCCTAATCTGGTGGCGTGCCCCCCAGAATCATTGCCGTCGATATCGCCCGCGGTATCGCCGTGCTGGGCATGTTCGCGGCACATCTCGGCGTCGGGACGTCGGGAGCCCGGTCGCCTGAATGGCTCGCCATCGCCGATGGTCGTCCCTCGGCGAGCTTCGCGATCCTCGCCGGGGTGTCGATCGCGCTGTTCACCGGGCGGGAGCGGCCCCCGAGCGGCCATGAGCTGCGGTGGGGCGCCATGCGCGTCCTCAGCCGCGCCATCGTCATCTTCGCCATCGGCCTGTTGCTCGAGGCGCTGCGCACCCCCATCGCGGTGATCCTGCCCTCCTACGCCGCCGCCTTCGTGCTCGTTACGCCGGCGATCGCCGCCCGGAGCCGCACCGCACTCGCGCTCGCCGGGGTCGTCTCCCTCGCCCTACCCCCGCTCGTCGTGTGGGCTCGTACCGGCGGCGGAGCAGGGCCGAGCTGGGTGGAAACGGACCTAGGCCAGAGTTATGTCGCCGAGTTGTTCCTCACCGGCCGCTACCCCGCGCTCGCATGGTCCGCCTACCTGCTGCTGGGCCTCGCCGTGGGGCGCCTGCGACTGCGCCGCCCCCGCATCCAGCTGACGCTCGCCGCCGCGGGACTCGCCCTCGTGGCCGTCGGATACGGCGGCGCCGGCTTCCTGCAGTCGCGTCTCGGGCCCGACGCGTCGCCGTTCGTGGCCGCGCTCGTCAGCGCTGAACCGCATGACGACACCACGTTCGAGCTGTGGGGCAACGCCGGAGTCTTCCTCCTCCTACTTGCCGTCCTGCTATGGCTCACGACAAGCCGGAGCGCCTCTCGGGTTGCCGGCATCGCGCTGCGACCGGTGAGCGCCACCGGTCAGCTCGCGCTCAGCGCGTACTGCCTCCACATCGTCGCCATCGCCATCCTCGGCCCCCAGATCGTGCGGGAGGCCGGCTCCAACGGGCCTCTCCTCGTGTTCATCGCGGTAACCCTGGCCGCCTGCACGCTTTGGCGCACCACCCTCGGGCAGGGACCGATCGAGCGGGCCATGAGGTGGCTCACGGTCGGTGGCGTCCCCCAACACGAACGGCCCGTGCGCTAAACAGTGCCCCGCGTCGGCGCGTTACGCCCAGCGGACGGGTTACTCCCAGCGAAACAGGATCGCCGCTCCCGTCGCACCAACCACGAGAGTGACTGCCAGGCTGATGAGGATTTCCGGGGCGATGGGTTGCCCGGCCCACGCGGCCGCGAGGCCGTCGATCGCTGCACCGAAGGGCAGTACGCCACCGACATCGGCCAGCGCATCGGGCAGCGCTTGGCGCCCACCGAAGAGGCCACCCAGCGTCCCGAAGGCGAAGAAGAAGACGAGCCCGATCGCAACGGCGGAGTTGGGCGTCGGGGCGATCGCGGCCACGAACATGCCCACGCTGTACATCGCCAAGAGCGCCAAGCCGCCCACCGCCATCGCGGTCTCCCAATGCGCGGGAGCCCGCAGGTCGAAGAAGACGGCCGCCGCACCTAGCGCGAGGCCGATGCCGAGCAGCGCCTGCAGGGCGCTGACGACCACTTGAGCGAGCAGCACACGCATCGGCGAGGCAGGGGTGAGCGCGAGACGGCGAAGCACGCCGGTGCGCCGGTAGGAGGCAAGAAAGCTCGGCATGTTGACGATGCCGATGAGTGCCATGACCAGCGCGATGACCAGGGGCATGACGAACAATTCGAGTGCCGTGAGCCCGTCGACGAGAATCTCGCCCGTCGCTGCCGAGGCAGTGGTGAGGAGGGCGAGCAGCGGCATACCGAGGGGAACAACGAGGCCCGCGGTGTCGCGCGCGACCATCTTGGCCTCACTGCTGATCATGATCCCCAGCGAGCGCAGACCGGGGCGGTGCGGGACCGGGACACCAGCCATCACGCGCCCCCCGCCCGCTCGCCGGTGAGGGTGAGGAATGCCTCGTCGAGGTTATGGCTGCCCGTCCCCGCCACGAGTCCGGCCGGCGTATCCAGGGCGATGAGCTCACCGGCCGCCAGCAGCGCCACTCGATCGCACAGCCGCTCCACCTCCTCCATCGCGTGGCTCACCAGCAGGATGGTCACGCCGTCGCGTTGCATCGCCTCGACCGTCGCCCACATGCGCCGTCGAGCAGCCGGATCCAATCCGGTCGTGAGTTCGTCAAGAATGAGGACGCGGGGATACCCGACGAGCGCCAGCGCCACCGACAGGCGCTGCTGTTGCCCGCCAGAGAGATCGTCGAATTTCACGTCGCGCTGCTCGACAAGGCCGACCATCTCCAGGAGCTCATCGGTGGCTCGCG
>DATGSB010000193.1:0-4172 GCA_035303045.1 Actinomycetaceae bacterium
CGAGGATCATGAACCCGAACGACAGCCAACCCTGGTAGGAGAACTGGGCCGTGTTGACCATCGCGTTGCCGATGGTGCAACCTCCCGCGAGGGCCGCGCCGATGCCCATGAGTGCGCCGCCGGAGATCGAACGCACCATCGTCCTGGCATCGGGAACGCGCAGGCGGAACTCCCCGCTGCCCTTCGCCGCAATGTAGGCGCCGATGAGGATGCCGAGGATGAGGAAGACGCCCCAGTCGACGAGCTCGACCTCACCGGTGGTGAGGAACCGTGCCAGGTGCGCAGAGGGCCCCGTGATACCGAGCCCCGCCTGTCGCCCCGAGGCGAAGCTCAGGGGCCAAGCAAGAATCGCGATAATCCCGATGACAACGGCTGCTCCGAAGGCGTGCCAGGGCTTCTCGAAGAGCAGTCGCGCGAGGCCGGTGCGGCGGGGCGGCAGGCCGACGATGGGGGTTCGCTGTTCGGCGGCGAGGTGGCGGGTGACGGCGTATCCGACACCGAGAACGAGCGCTCCGACCAGCCACCACGGCGAGACACCCAAAGTCTCGTGGATGGTGCGCATCTCGATCGTGTGCGACCGTGCCGATCGGGTGAAGTCCGAGAGTGGGCCCAATCGCATGATCGCAGCGAAGAGAGCGTAGAAGATGAGCGCGAACCAGCTGCCGACGAGGCCTTCGCCGCTGCGGTAGAACGTTCCCGTAGCGCATCCTCCGGCAAGCACAATGGCGAAACCGAAGATGAAGCCTCCGACGATGGTGGCCACTGGCGCCAGGTTGCCGGCACCAAGCGTGATGACCCCGAGCGCATCGAGGGCGAAGATGCCGACACTTTGAACGGCAATGACGACGAGAAATGCGGTGAGCCAGCGGGTACTGCGGTTTACCCAAACGTCGCGGAATGCTCCGGTGACACAGAAGCGGCCGCGTTGCATGGCAAATCCGAGCGCTACGCCGACGGCGAGTCCGGTGAGGACCATGGTGGATTCCTTTGTGTAATGAGAGTGCACGGTTCACCGGCCGGCGCGCTGAGGCGAGGGCCGCGCGCGGCGGCCAGGATGGCAACCCTTCGTGCGTAATGTGATGCAGCAGATGTGATGCAGCAGATCCCGGGAGGGATGAGCGCGGAACGTGTGGCGAACGCTGCCTCAGGGGCAACGAGAGGGATGTGTCAGCGACAACAACAGGGGCACGACTCCCGAAGAATGGGGGTCATCATCATCGATGCGGGTACTGCGATGTGCCGCACGATCTACCTCCATCCCTGCGCCCTGGGGGCATCCGATTCTGCGGTGAGGCCCTGTTGGTCGTCACCGTCGACGACGAACATTACGCACGAGTTCACGGGCGCATTGCGCACCGCTATAGAAATCCATCACGCGGGTCAGGCGGCCGAGAACTGTCCGACATGCGGACCACCATGGCTGTGACGCCGAATCGGCTCCTTCGGCGCCGAAAAGGTGCTAGCCGGGCGCGGATCTACCCGCGGGGATTGCCAGCCGGCGAGATCGCTCAGCTGCCGTGCCGGGCGAGGGCCTGCTCCATCGCGGTGACGAACGCGTCGGTGGGGTGGGCACCCACGATCGGCTGGCCGTCGAGCAGGAACGATGGGGTGGAGAAGGCGCCGATCGCCATGGCCTCCTCGTTGTTGCGGAGCACCGCCTGCGCCGCGGCCTCGGAGGTGAGGTCTACGGCGAACTCGTCGGTATCGAGGCCGAGGTCGCCCGCGAGCGCGATGAGCGCGTCCTCGCTGAGCTCGTTGGGCGACCGGGTGTCGCCACCGGCGAACAGCGCCTCATGGAAGTCCGTGTAGTTCCCTTGCAGCCCGGCCGCGTAGGCGGCGATGGCCGCCCGCTCGGATTCGTCGCCGAACAGGGTGATGTCGCGGTACTCGATGCGCAGTCGCCCGGCTTCGGCGTAATCGAGCATCGCCGGCCCCGTGGCCGTCGCCCACTGGGCGCAATAGGGGCATTGGTAGTCGGAGTAGACGACGAGCGTCACCGGGGCGTCGAGGGGGCCCACGGCGAGGGGATCGTCGGGCTCGAGGCGCGCCATGTCCAGCGTCTGGGGGGCCTCGGGCGCGACGACCTCGCCGGCAGGTTGCTGCGCAGGAGTCTCGCCGCTCGGCTCCGCTCCCGGGTCACCGCCCGAACCTTTGCTAGCCAGCATGATCGAGGTGGCCAGGAGCACGGCGGCAATGACACCGATGAGGATGGGGGTCAGCCACCCGCGGCGGCTGGGTGCGGAAGACATCTCGTCCTAACGACGTGGGTTACTACGGCGGTGAGACCACCGAATTACTACGCCACATAGTGGTCGTGGCTGGGAGTGCTCAAGACCTCACGAGGCGCGCGATGGCCTCCGTGGCCTCTTGCAGCTTGACTTCGGCTTCCTCGCCGCCGGCCTGGGCAGCGTCGATGACGCAATGGCGCAGGTGATCGTCGAGCAAGCCGAGCGCCACCCCCTCGAGCGCCCGGGTGAGCGCGCTGATCTGGGTGAGGATGTCGATGCAGTACTGCTCCTCGTCGACCATCCGATGGATGCCGCGGGCCTGGCCCTCGATGCGCTTGAGACGGGCGAGGTAGCGGGCCTTATCCGAGATGTACCCGTGCCCCCCGGCCGACTCCTGAACATGCGGGTCATGCGATGTGGTGGTCATGAAACTGCCACTCCTTTGGGTCGTGTGGCGGGAGTCGCCGTTGCTCGGCCTGCGAAGCGGCGCAGCCGCAGGCTGTTGCCGACGACGAAGACGCTGGAGAAGGCCATCGCCGCCCCGGCGAGCATGGGGTTGAGCAGGCCGAAGGCCGCCAACGGGATCGCGGCGGTGTTGTAGGCGAAAGCCCAGAAGAGGTTGCCCTTGATCGTTCCCAGGGTTCGGCGCGACAGCCGGATGGCGTCGGCCGCGCTGCGCAGATCGCCGCGCACCAGCGTGATGTCGGCCGCTTCGATGGCGACATCGGTGCCGGTGCCCATCGCCAGGCCCAGGTCGGCTTGGGCGAGGGCGGGGGCGTCGTTGACGCCGTCGCCCACCATCGCCACGACCTTCCCCTCCTGCTGCAGGCGAGCCACGACGTCAACCTTGTCCTGCGGCAGCACCTCCGCGATAACCCGCGTGATGCCGACTTGGGCCGCGATGTGCTCGGCAACTCCGGCGCTGTCGCCGGTCAGCAGCACCGGGCTGAGGCCCAGGTCCTTGAGCTCCGCCACCGCTTGGGCGCTCGTGGGTTTCACGGTGTCGGCCACGACGAGCACGCCGCGAGCCTGCCCGTCCCACCCCACCACTACGGCCGTGGCGCCGCGGGATTCCGCCCGGTTCTTCGCGGCGGCGAGCTCGGCGCCCAGTTCCTGCCCGCGCTCGGCGAGCAGGGATTCGCGGCCGACGACGACAGCGCGCCCGTCGACCACCCCTTCGACCCCGCGCCCCGCGACGTTGGTGAAGTCCCCGACGTCAGGAAGCGGGCCGACTTCCTCGCTTGCAGCCCTGGCGATGGCTCGGGCGATGGGGTGTTCGGAGGCGTTCTCGAGCCCGCCCGCGAGGCGTAGAAGCTCGGAACGCTCGGTGTCGGGGGCGGTGATGGCGTCGATGAGCGTCATGCGCCCCGTGGTGACGGTCCCGGTCTTGTCCAACACCACGGTGTCGACTCGCCTCGTCGATTCGAGGATCTCGGGCCCCTTGATGAGGATGCCAAGTTGGGCGCCGCGACCGGTGCCCACGAGGAGGGCGGTCGGCGTGGCCAGCCCCAACGCGCACGGGCAGGCAATGATGAGCACGGCCACCGCCGCGGTGAAGGCGGTGCTCAAGGGGTAACCGGCAAGAATCCAACCGGCGAGCGACGCCAGCGCGATGCCGATGGCGATCGGCACGAAGATCCCCGAGATCTTGTCCGCGAGGCGCTGCACCGGCGCCTTGCCCGACTGGGCGTCCTCCACCATCTGGGCCATCTGGGCCAATTGCGTGTCGGCTCCCACGCGGGTGGCCCGCACGACGAGCCGGCCCCCGGCGTTGACGGTGGCGCCGGTGACCTCCTCGCCGGGCGACACCTCCACCGGCACGGATTCGCCGGTGAGCATGGAGACGTCGACGGCCGAAGCGCCGGACACGACCACCCCGTCGGTCGCAATCTTCTCTCCCGGCCGCACGACGAACTCATCGCCCACGGCCAGCTGATCGATCGG
>DATGSB010000194.1:0-4919 GCA_035303045.1 Actinomycetaceae bacterium
CCTCGTGGCCGAGGAGTACGGCGGCGACACGATGTTCGTCGACGTCTCCGCGCTCAAGCGCATGGGGATCGACGAGCTGCTCGAGGCCGTCCTCCTCACGGCTGACGCCGCGCTGGAACTTGAAGCCAACCCCGACAAGGACGCCCGAGGCATTGCGATCGAGGCCAACCTCGACCGCGGCCGGGGTGCGGTCGCCACCGTGCTCGTGCAGTCGGGCACGCTGCGGGTCGGCGACGCCATCGTCGCGGGCACGGCTCACGGACGAGTGCGGGCGATGTTCGACGAACACGGAGCCACCGTGGAAGAGGCGGGACCCTCCCGCCCCGTCCAGGTGCTCGGCCTCACCTCGGTGCCAAGTGCCGGTGACACGTTCCTCGTCGCCGGCGATGACCGCACGGCGCGCCAGATTGCCGACAAGCGGGCGGCTGCCGAGCGGGCGGCCACGCTGGCACGTCGCCGCAAGCGGATCTCGCTGGAAGAGTTCACCGAGGCGTTGGAGCAGGGCAAGGTCTCCACGCTCAACCTCGTGCTCAAGGGCGACGGGTCGGGTGCCGTGGAGGCGCTGGAAGAGGCTCTGCTGAAGATCGACGTCGGGGAGGATGTGGCGCTGCGCATCATCCACCGCGGCGTGGGTGCGATCACCCAGAACGACGTCAACCTGGCCACCGTCGACAGCGCCGTGATCATCGGCTTCAACGTGCGGCCCGCCGAGCGCGTCACAGAACTTGCCGATCGTGAAGGGGTGGAGCTGAAGTTCTACTCCGTCATCTACGACGCGATCGACGAGGTGGAGAGCGCGCTCAAGGGCATGCTCAAGCCTGAGTTCGAAGAGGTTCAGCTCGGTACCGCCGAGATTCTGCAGGTGTTCCGTTCCTCCAAGTTCGGCAACATTGCAGGCTCGCAGGTGCGCAGCGGTCTTATCCGCCGCAACGCCAAGGCGCGCCTGGTGCGCGATGGCGTCGTCGTGTCCGACAACCTCACGATCGAGTCGCTGCGCCGGGAGAAGGACGATGTCACCGAGGTCCGGGAGGGCTTCGAGTGCGGTATCGGACTCGGTTTCCGCGACATCGCCGAGGGCGACATCATCGAGACCTTCGAGATGCGCGAGAAGCCCCGCGACTAGCACAACCTGAGGCGGCGCCCCGCGGGGCGCCGCCTCAGTGACGATGAGACGGCGCGCACGCGCCAGCGAGGAGCACACGAACATGGCTGACGAACGCACCCGCCGGGTGGAGGACCGCATTCACCAGATCGTGGCTCGCATGCTCGAGTCCCGCATCAAGGATCCGCGGCTGGGTTTCGTCACGGTCACCGGCGTTCGAGTGACCGGCGACCTGCAGAACGCCACCGTGTTCTACACGGTTCTGGGCGACGAGCGCGATCGCGACCGCTCGGCGGCGGCACTCGCCTCCGCTACCGGCGTCATCCGCTCCGAGATGGGAAAACAGCTCGGATTGCGCTTGACCCCCACATTGCGATTCTCTCCCGACGAGCTGCCCCAGTCCCAGGCTCAGATCGACGAGGTGCTGCGGCGAGCCGCGGAGCGCGACGCCGAGCTCGCCCGCCTCGCGGCCGGGGCCACACCCGCGGGCGACCCGGACCCCTACGTACGCCGTCCGGACCCGGCTGACGAAGCCACCGACGAAGACTAGTGGGCTCCGGGGCGACCCGGGCGCACGCGGCTGAGCACACCGCAAGCCAAGCTGTATACAAAAAAGCCTCGACCGGATTCAAAGTTCGTGCTATAAAGTACGCATACTGATTTCTTGGCTTCGCGGGCATCGACTCTCGTACCGACGCGGGAGGCAACATCCTCTGCTGTCCGACGCTGGCGGCGACGTGTCTGCGAAGAACACGGCAACCCGGTGGTGACGCGCATGCAAGCAAGGCAGCAACCCTACGTTTCGCGTGGGGAGGAGTTCCGGGCGGGGGCTGCGAGCCCGAGTGCGCTCCTCGAAGCCTGCATCGAGGCCATCGACGCACACGAAGATGAGGTTGGCGCTTTCGCGCACCTTGCGTTGTCCAGCGCCCGCGAGGCCGCCGAGGAGTCCACGCAGCGGTGGCGCCGCGGACAGCCGCGCTCCGTCATCGACGGCATGCCCGTGGGCGTCAAAGATGTCATCGACACCGCCGACCAGCCCACCCAGTACGGTTCACGGTTCTTCGCCGGGCACCAGCCGAAAGCCGATGCGGCGAGCGTCCACGCGCTGCGCGAAGCCGGCGCCGTCATCGTCGGAAAGACCGTGACGACGGAATTCTCCGGTGGAGAACCCGGGCGTACGCGCAACCCGATCGACCTCAGCCGCACCCCCGGCGGGTCCAGCAGCGGATCGGCGGCGGCCGTGGCTACGGGAATGGTCCCGGCGGCCCTGGGCACCCAGGCCCTCGCCTCCATCATTCGCCCCGCCAGCTACTGCGGCACCTACGGCTACAAGCCCAGTGTCGGGGGGATCAATCGTGGGGGCGTGCTCGACGTCAACAGCCAGAGCGTGCTGGGCACGCTCGCGGCGACCCTCGACGACGCCTGGGCGCTTGCGGGCGAGATCGCCGCACGAGCTGGGGGAGACCCGGGTTACCCCGGCGTGGACAGCTCGCGGGCAATCACTCCCACCCCGCCACGGCGCATCGGTTTTCTACGCACCCCGGACTGGTCGGCCGCCCCGGCCGAGTGCCAGGCCGCGGTCGAAGAGCTGCTCGCCGAACTGTCAGACTCCGGGATCGCGCTGATCGAAGACGACGGCGTCGCACAGCTCGAGGACGCTCTGGCCACGGCTGCCGACAGCTACCTCGCTCTCACCGGCTATGAGCGCCGGTGGCCCCTGCAGGCCTACGCGGCGGCGGACCTGGCGTCGCTGGGCAAACGCACCGCCTCCCGCATCGGCGGCCCCACGATGGCACCGCAGGACTATCGTGCGGCCCTTGCCGAGCGCGCCGAAATTCGCACACGGTTCAGCGAACTACGGGGCAGCGTCGATGTGTTCCTCACGCTGTCGTCACCCGGCCCGGCGCCGGCGATCGAGGGCGGCACGGGTCCAGTGGCCTTCGGCGCCCACGCCACGTACCTGGGCGCGCCGGCGGTAAGCCTGCCGGGGCTCTCGTCGAACGGATTACCCGTGGGCATCCAGGTCGTTGGGTTCCGCGACCACGACGACGAACTCATCGACCACGCCGCGTGGCTCGACCCGCGGGTGAACACCCTATGAGTGCGGGGCACAGCCTTGCGGGCATCACGGTCATCGACCTCAGTCGAGCGCTGGCAGGCCCCCATGCGGCGATGATGCTGGGGGACCTGGGCGCAGAGGTCATCAAGGTGGAGCAACCCGGCGGCGACGACTCGCGGGGGTGGGGCCCGCCCTTCGTCACCGGCGGTGAGCGGCGAGAGTCGACCTACTTCCTGTCGTGCAACCGCAATAAGCGCTCCATCGAGCTCGATCTCAAGGACGCCGAGGACCTCGCGGTCCTCCGGGGCCTCGTCAAGAGCGCCGATGTGCTCATCGAGAACTTCCGCCCGGGCGTGATGGACCGCCTGGGGTTGGCGACGAGCGCCCTCCACGACCTCAACCCCCGCCTCGTTGTCCTGTCGATCACGGGGTTCGGCCACGACGGCCCAGAATCCCACCGCAGCGGCTACGACCAGATTGCCCAGGGCGAAGGCGGGCTCATGTCCCTCACCGGGGAGGGGGCCACCTCGGTCCAGCGCGTCGGCGTCCCCATCGGCGACCTGCTCGCAGGCATGAACGGAGCCAACGGCGTGCTGGCCGCCCTCGTGGAGCGCCAGCGCACCGGGCTCGGCAAGGTCGTTCGCACCTCGCTGCTCGCCAGCATCGTCGCCGCGCACTCGTTCCAGGGCACGCGCACGACGGTGGCCGGCGAGGTTCCCGTGGCCGAGGGGAACCACCATCCCACCATCGCGCCCTACGGGCTGTTCCGGTGCGGTGACGGCGCGGTGCAGATCAGCGTCGGCAACGAGCGCACGTGGCAGCGCTTCGCGAGTCACTTCGGCATCGACCCTGACGACGAGCTCTTCGCCTCCAACGCCGACCGCCTGCGCAACCGTGCCCCTCTCATCGCGGCCATCGAAGCGTCCTTCGCCGCCTACAACCGCGACGAACTCCTCGGCGAGCTCCACTCCCTGGGGGTACCCGCCGGGCAAGTGCGTTCCCTCGACGAGGTCTACGAGTGGCCCCAGACGCTGTCGCAACGACTACTCGTCGACGTCCGCCACGACACGCTCGGAACGATCAGCCTGCCGGGCTCCGCGCTGCGGTTCTTCGACCCCGACGGCACCGAGACCACGAGGGTCGGGCACCGTGCCCCACCCGTGCTCGACGCGGACGGCCCAGCCTTGCGGGCAGGGCTCGAGGACGACGAGAAGGCGCCCGACCGCGGTGCGCCGACGGGGGCGCGGCATGGGTGAATCTCAGGTGGCAGTCCCCGCACTCGTCGCCGGGGTCGCCGATCCCGGCAGCGCGAAGGCGTGGGACGGTCAACCCCACGCCACTGCGGAGTCCGTGCGTACGGGCGAAGCGCGGATCGCCGGGACCAGGGTGGCGACCATCGTCAGCGATTTCGCCGTCCACGGCGGTTCCGTCGGGCAGGAGTCGGCCGCGCGGATCATCCGCTGCGTCGAACGCGCCACCGCCGAAGGCCTCCCGCTGCTCGTCTCGCCGCGCTCCGGCGGTACCCGGATGCAGGAGGGGATGGCGGCCTTCGTCACAATGATTCCGATGACGGCGGCGCTGCGGGCACACAAGGCCGCGGGCCTGCCATTCCTTGCCTATCTGCGGGGACCCACCACCGGGGGCAGCCTCGTGTCGTGGTCGGCCCTCGCCCACGTGGTAGCCGCCGAACCCCGTGCCTTCATCGGGCTGCTGGGCCCGAAGGTTCACCGCTCCCTCGGCCGCCCGGCCCCGTCGGCG